>JAIBDA010000001.1 GCA_024679635.1 Amphritea sp.
AACATAGAGCAGCTACAAGAACTGGTTGAGCAGAAGACCGCAGCGTTACAACAGCTTGAAGAAAACAATCAGGTTAGAAACCAGCTTTTTATCTCAGCAGGCATCACGCCTGACAAGACAGGTTTACAAGCCTTTCAAGCCGAACTAAATGAAACGGACGCAAAGGCCTTCTCAACGCTCTGGAACCAGCTTGAAAAGGTACTCTTACAGGTCAATGATAAAAATAAACGTAACGAACTTATCATCACCCGAAATAGCAGAAACCTAGAACAGCTTTTAAGTATCCTCAGGGGCCAGAATCAGAAAAACACCCTCTATGACCAGAGCGGAGAGAAGGGTAATTACTCCGCTCAGAACAGTCTGGGAAAAGCCTGATCTTTTTTGCTTTATCCCCGTGACCTAAAGCCTCAGAACAAGTAGAATTCACGTCGTCGCCTCCCCGTAGTTCAACCGGATAGAATAGGGCCCTCCTAAGGCTTAGATAGGGGTTCGAGTCCTCTCGGGGAGGCCACTTTTCACTACTACCCCTTTTCTTTCAAAAAGTTACAGAATTTATTATTTTATGTACCGCCTTGGTGCCGCTATCCAATCCCTTTTTGAAAAGCATTGATACCACACGATTACAATCCCCTGATACATGATAATTCATTTTCCCATAGTAATATCCCTATTAAATTAATTAGGGAACCTGCGAACAAGTTCGAAGCTTTCTCAGTGGACAATAAATCGACTTTATGCGCGAAAGGTGTCGCAGCGGAATGAAGAATCCTTTCCAAGCCTGCTGACAAAGCAGGAAGTCGATTTATACCCAAAGGGCATGCTAAGGTGTTTTGGACTTCTTCGCAGGTATGTATGGACTCCCCCGGTTTTGCAAGAGTTTTATGATCGGCATTTTAGGTTTAACTGCTAGCTTGTATCCAGCCTCTTTCATGAGCCGTTTTTTTTCGACGCTGCCCCTGATGGAAATCCGCCCGCCAGCTCCTCATTTCTCTACTGTCCTTAAAGGCCCACTGCGATTTCAGATTTTGCTGACAACGGATAGTTCACTGCAACGCTGACTCAGTGCCAATTGAATAAAATCACGGGTCCCAGGCAGAGTACGGCGATTTTTCATCCATACCACATGATCCACCACCTCTTCAGTGGCTTCGACAATCGGTACTATTTTCAACCGGGAATCAGGACGAATATCCTTTTCCAGAGCAAAACCTACACCAAGCCTAAAATGCACAGTTTCTGCCATATCCAGACGCCCATCAACCACATTCCCAACCATAACGAAGCTTTTTACAGACGATCCTGAGCCGGTGCAGCTTTCTACTATCCCGGTTGATAGGCCGGGACTTCCCATAAGACAGACACCGGGTCATCTTTTTATCCAGAATATTCAGTGTCTTCTTCCTGAGGGCCTTTTCACTACTGCCTTCAACGGCTGAGAACCTTTCTCTCAATCTGGACAGTTTCTCCTGATCCCGGAGATACTCATCACGACTAAACCAGGCCTTAGCCCTACTGTCGTAATCGTTTCGTTGCTCAAGCATCAGCTGATGCAGCTTATGCATCCCCCTACGCTGATTAACTTTCATTCGCCTCAGATAGAAGCCATGTTGCAGCAAAAAAACATCCGAATCACGCAACTGATTCGTTTTACGAAGATGCCGCTTAAGCAACCGGCGCAGCTCGTGGTAGTGATCACTATCAACCCAGAAGCTGGTTATCTCAATCAGTGCCAGCCCCCTTCGTAACAGCACCCGGTACTTATGCAGGGGTTCAGGATCACAATCCCTGCAGAACCCCTTTACATGCTCATTGGCAGAGCAGTTCAGATCAGCAAGGTGCTGCCACAGGGCATCTTCAAAGGGAGAGTTCGCCGATAAACAGGGAGGGCCTGTTATCAGTTCACTCATGCACAGTGTTGCCTTTGTTAATCGTTACTTAACTATAAACAACAAAAAAGGAGGCATAAGCCTCCTTTGCTATAACCTGGCAGGCACTTAGAAGTTAAAGTTCAGACCCAGATTCACAACGTTAGAGTCGGCAGTACCGTACAGGGAACCATCCCAGGCCATCGCTTCAGTCCATAGCAGAACATCGTCATGCAGCTTATGCTGGAATGCCAGGATTACCGCATCGAAGTCTTCACCCGTTGCATCAGCATCATAGCTGGAGAAGCCAACAGTGTAGAGGTTCTTACCGGAAGGAATACCTACCAGAGTATCAAAGCCGGAACCTACGTTTTCACGGTCCATGTATGCACCGTTCACATAGAAACCTTCACCGGAGTATGACACAGCCAGTCCGTACTGGTTGTTATCATCTGCAGCATCAACATACCCGGCACCGAAAGTAACGGAACCAACAGAATAGGTTGCACCCAGCTGAGTCTGACCTTCGTCACCGTTATCAGCATCATCGATTTGGTGCAGTGCTTCCAGCTTCAGGCCGTTCAGATCCGGGCTGATGTACTGCAGCGACTGGCCAATACGGGAGGTACCGTCAATGGTGTAGTAAACCGGTGCAGAGTCCCACCACATGTAGTCGCCGTAGTATGCAACAGTATCGTAGAACGGCGAGGAAACGCGACCAGCGGAGAAGGTACCCCAGTCATCGCTCAGTCCCAGGTGGGCATAACGGGTATCACCGATAGTGTCACCCTTGTCATCCAGATCCACTGCCACTTCGTATTTAGCGAATGCAGTCATACCATCGCCCAGATCACGCTCGCCCTTCAGGCCAACGCGGGACGAGGCATCTTTGTATTCGGTATCATTGGTGCTTTCTGCGCGCTCCAGCATAATCCGCAGGCTACCGTAGAAATCAACGCCGGTATCGGCAATCTCGGCAGCGGATGCAGCCATTGGTGCAGTTACAGTGCTGGCCAGAGCCAGACTAATCAGTAGTTTTTTCATGGTTTTCATCAACTCAACATTGCTCAGGTTCAACTGAAACTGATCCTTCGGTTTCAGCTATCAGTCCGCGCGGACCTATAGGCTGGTCGTTACGCATCATTTCAGGCAGCCCCCCGCCACCTGTTTAAAAGTCTTTCAAGCCAGCTTCCCTCTGGAAAAAAAGCGGCCATCCTGGCCGCAAACTAATTGAAGAAAAAATATTGATTCAGAATTTGTTTCAGCAGCGATCCGTTACCGATCGGTCATCAGAAACAAGGTCTATGTTGAGCAGAAAGCAGGGAAATGAAAATGGAGCAAAACGGGGGCTTAAGGTAGAAAAACTAAAGCCAGAGACAAAAAGCCAGTAATGACGCAGGGTCTGCAGGTTTCAGCTTATACCGCACTTAAGAAATATATTTCAGCGACACAAAACAGCCATAAAAATGCAATACAAAGACCTTAATCGCGCGACTGCACATTATCAATGCCTCACCATAAGGTCTTTAAGGTCATAGCCCAGAAACTGAACAATACCTAAGACAGCATTACGACGGACAGTTCACAAAAACAATCATTAGCTTTTCTAAGACTAAGCCTGAAAATCCTCCCGTAAAAAAGCGCTTTTTATCATCTTCCTGACACAGAGTGCTTTTAAGATACTCCCAGCTAAATCCGGGAAGGCCTTTACCTCCCACCACTTTGAAGCAGCGGAACAGATACCATGGCCAAACTGATAATGATTATGATCGACGGTATTAACCCTGATCACTTTGAAAGCTACCGCAACTACCTGCCAAACCTGGACCGTCTCGCCCGCCTGGGCACTCAGGTATCAGGTATGAAACCAGAAATGTGTGGTACCTCATGCCCAGGTCGCACCTCAATCATCGCCGGGGTATCATCTGCAGAGCATGGCGTTTACGGTAACTTTATCTATGCCGATGGTGGTTTCCGCTGGGCCACCCCCTACGATATAAAGTGTGACACCCTGCCAGCCCTGGCTAAACAACAGGGCCTGGATGTCGCCTGTATCGGTTACGGCATGGTTCGTCCGGAAGACTGCAGCCTTTACCACGGCCCTTGGTGGGCTGATGAGATGCTGATGCGGGGTAAAGATGCCGAACCTCTGCCTGCAGACTTTCAATGGCAACGTGCCGGTGTAATTAATGACCCGGAAGGCCGGATCTCAGACCTGAATGCTGAAGCAGTTGTTTCCCCGAACCACCAACCAGACTTTAAACTTCAACTGGGTATGCTGGCCGACCAGCAACTTATCGATATTGCAGCAGGGCTGGCAACCTCTGATAAAGCACCGGATTTTATTCTGCTTGAGATCGCCATTACCGATTACTTCCTGCATAAGTATGGCCCTGAACACAACCTGACCCGCTGGTCCATGCGTACTGCTGATGCCCAGATCGGCACCCTGCTGAGCAAACTGGAACAGGCCGGTGTACTGGATCAGTACAATTTTGCCATCTGCAGCGATCATGGCCATAACGCCTTGCCCAACGGACTCTATGTCGATCGCCTGCTGGGTGATGATGTGATCTGGTCCAGCGAAGGTCAGGTACTGATGGTTAAGCCTGCTGATGAGGCGCAGGCTGAAACCGTTACCCAGCAGTTACTGAATGAAGGCATGGAATTGTGGCATAACGACTTTATGCCGGAGGAGGACGCTGCCCAGCTCCTGACATTTGTTGTCCCAGAAGGCTCTGACATCAGTTTTGAAGCGGCTGTTCCAGGTACCAAAGGTATCTACGGCCCGTCCAAGTATGTCTCCAACCACGGCATGCGCCCTGGTACTAAGAAAGATTACCGCTTCTGCATCTTCAGCGGACCTGACGTCCCCCAACAGATTCTGGGGGAAGCCGATAATAAACGCTTCGCTCCAAGCATGGCCGATATCCTCGGTGTAAAGACACCCTGGCAGGCAACCTCCCTACTAAAAGTTACGCCACAGTTCACAGGCCCTGAGCTGAACAGTTCAGCCCGGGCTTAACAAACTCATTAACCAAGTTCCCCGATTATGTTTCAGGAGAAACCGATGAAACACCTGATTACCTCCCTGGTAGTAGCTTCTACCCTGGTAAGCGGCGCAGCTGCTGCCGGTACAATCCGCCTGGCCCACGATGTTGGCTATGCCGGTGCCGAATCTCTGGACCCGATCTCCCCTAACCGTTTTTTCTACGCCAACCAGATGCTGTACTCCCGTCTGGTACGTCAGGGTCAGGACGGTCAGCCAAGCCCGGACCTGGCAACTAAGTGGTCCCCATCAGCGGACGCTATGACCTGGACCTTCGAACTGCGTAAAGGTGTTAAATTCCATGATGGTTCCGATCTCGATGCTGCGGATATCAAATACACCCTGGAACGTATCAAGGATCCGGAGATCGATTCTCCTGTAGCCGCAGTTCTGGGTGTTATCGATAGCGTAAACATAATCGATGACCATAAGTTCGAAATTAAGCTGTCTGCCGCCCACGCTGACCTGCCGCTGCTGCTGATGGACTACCGTGTGCGTATGATCGCTGAAGGCAGTGGTGACACTATCGCCAAGACCGGTAACGGTACTGGTCCATTTATCCTGCAAGAGCTGGATCCTGAAGGCACCACAGTACTACAAGCAAACCCTACCTACTGGGAAGGTACTCCGGCTTCTGACGGTATGGAGATCATCGGTATCCCTGACTCCCAGGCCCGTGTTCAGGCAGTTATGGCTGGCCAGATCGATTTCGAAGACAGTGTCATCTCTCAGCAGAAGCGATTGTTCGAAAACAACCCACAGTTCAAGCTGCAGAGCATCGCGACCGGTGAATGGCGTGGTCTGGTATTCCGTACCGATATGGCGCCTCTGGATAACCCTAAGGTACGTAAAGCCCTGCGTCTGGCGGTTGACCGTGAAGCTATGCTGAAGCTGGTTTCCGGTGCAGGTGCAGGTACCGTTACCTGTGACCACCCGGTATGGTCGGGCGATCAGTACCGCACCGAGATCGATTGCTCCCAGAACATCGAAAAAGCTAAGCGCCTTCTTAAAGAAGCCGGTTTCGAAAACGGTATCGAAGTCACTATCAGTTCTGCGGACAACGAGCCTGAGTGGATCCGTATGATCGAGGTTTACCAGCAGCAGGCAGCAAAAGCCGGTATCACCATCAAACTGAACATGGTGCCTTCTGACGGTTACTGGAGCGATGTCTGGATGAAGCACCCTGCCGTTGCAACCCGTTGGTCCCAGCGTCCTGCTGACCAGATCCTTAACGAAAGCTTCCGCTCTACTGCGGCTTGGAACGAAACTTTCTTCAAGAATGCTGAGTTCGACAATGCCCTAGATAAAGCCCGCTCTGAGTTGGATTTTGAAAAGCGTAAAGGTCTCTACGCCAACCTGCAAAGCACCCTGTGGGAAGAGGGTGGTGCACTGATCCCTTATCACCTCAACCAGACCCGCGTACTGCGAAGCAACGTAACAGGTCTGGCACCGGTAGAGAACTTCTCTATCCGCTGGAACCTGGTTGATGTTAAGTAACCCCTGACGGATTCCATCAAAACCGAAGCGGTGCTACCAAGCCGCTCCGGTTTTGCTTATTTAAAAGGGATCTGAAAAGCATCAACTACATGATCTGCTTTTCAGATCGCTTTCAGAACAAGAGAACACGATAAGAGAAATTATGCTGAAGCTCATACTACAACGGCTAGGGCTTGCGACATTTACCCTGTTTACCGTCTGTGTACTGGTATTCGGAGTCACCGAAGCCCTGCCCGGTGACGTCTGCACTGCCTTCCTTGGTCGCGATGCCCAGGGTATCCGGCTGGAAAACTGCCGCCAGCAACGTAATCTGGATCAACCTGCTCTGCAGCGCTTCGCTGACTGGGGCGCTGGCGTGGTACAAGGCGATCTGGGCACCTCTCTTAAGCGGGATAAACCGATCAACGATCTGGTCGCCACCCGGATGCGTAATACCGCCGTACTGGGGCTAGGCGCAGCTCTGATCGGTATTCCCCTGGCGATCATACTTGGGGTACTTGCCGCACTGAGACGGGATAAACCCGCCGATGTTGCCATATCCGGCACCTCGATCTTTGCCATGACCATACCGGAATTCGTTACCGCAACAGTGCTGATCTATATCTTTGCAATCCAGCTACAGTGGTTCCCGGCGGTAACCACGGTTCGCCACAACGCACCACTGTCGGATCTGATACCCAATATCATCCTGCCGATGATAACTCTGGCGCTGGTAATGATGGCCCACATCCTGCGCATGATCCGCTCCGCCATGATCGACGTGATGGCCAGCGACTTTGTCCAGATGGCCCGCCTTAAAGGGGTGCCTTACTGGCATATCGTCTTTCTCCATGCCCTGCCAAGTGCCATGTTACCGGCGATCAATATCATCGCCCTGACAATTGCCTGGCTGCTGGGTGGCGTAGTGATTATCGAGCAGGTATTCAACTACCCGGGCATCGGTACCCTGATGATTCGTGCCATCTATGACCGGGATCTGCCACTGGTACAGGCGATCGCCCTGATCCTGGCCGCAGTCTATGTACTGTGCAATCTGCTGGCGGACCTTTCCTCCCTAGCCCTTAACCCTCGCCTGCGCAGTGCGCGGTAATTACAGGAGATACGTTATGACTGCTATTACTGCTGACAACACAACGACAACGGTTAAGACAGAATCCCGCTGGCACCAGGTATGGCGCAATATGCGTCGCTCCCCTTCGGGGATGATCGGTCTGTTTGTACTCTGCGGACATCTGGTTATCGCCCTGCTGGCACCCTGGATCACCCCCCATGACTGGACCCTGCAGAACGGCTATATCATGCTTCAGCCCCCCAGTGCCGAGTACTGGTTCGGTACCGATAATATGGGCCGTGATCTTTTCAGCCGGGTGCTGATGGGTGGTCGTGAAGCGCTCACTGTCACTCTGCTGGGCACCCTGCTTGCTGTTGTCTGGGGCGGCCTGGCCGGTATGACCCTGGGCTTTATCGGCGGCAGAATTGATGAGTGGCTGATGCGGATTGTTGATGCCCTGCTGGCTATCCCCTGGCTGTTATTCCTGCTGCTGATTATTGCCCTGGTAGGTCAGCAGGCCTGGACCCTGATTCTGACCCTTGGCTTCTTCTACGGCGTGGCTGTTATCCGCGTTGTCCGTGGTGCAACTCTGGAATATGTTCCTAAGGACTTTGTTCTGGCGGCAAAAACCCGGGGCGAATCCCGTTTTACCATCGTTGTAAAAGAGCTGCTACCGAACGTACTGGATGCCCTGCTGGTCGAAGCCGCCATGCGCTGGGCCTGGATGCTACTGGCATTCAGCTCCCTCTCCTTCCTCGGTTTTGGGGTGGTACCACCTACCCCGGACTGGGGCCTGATGATTGCCGATACCCGGGGCATGATCTCTATCGCACCCTGGGCGGTTATGTTCCCGGCGCTGGCCCTGTCCACCCTGATCATCAGTATTAACCTGACCGCTGACGCCTTCGCCAAGGCGATCGGTCTTGATCGTGCCAAAGCACCTGTATAAAGCACCGGTTTAAGGGAGAGAAAAATGAGTAAGAAGGTCCTTGAAGTAACGAATTTTTCCCTCGGCTACAGTAACCGAGAGGGAGATATAATCAGTGTACTGCGCAACATATCCCTGAATATAAAGAAGGGGGAAACGGTTGGTCTGGTCGGTGAATCCGGCTGCGGTAAAAGCACCCTGGCGCTGGCGATGATGGCTTATATGCGCAGTGGATCCCGGGTGCAGAACGGTCAGATCCATTACCACGGTAAGAACCTGTTCGAGAAAAAGCCCGCTAAGCTACAGAAACTACGCGGCGGTAAGATCGGCCTGATCCCCCAGAATGCCGGTCAGTCCCTGACCCCGACCCAGAAGATTAAGGCCCAGCTGGCAGAAGCCCTGAAACTGCATACCAAGCTGCCCCGCAACCAGTGGTACGAGCGCTCTTTAGAACTTCTGAAACAGGTACGTCTGCCGGCCCCCGATGCGATGCTGGAACGTTATCCACACCAACTCTCCGGAGGCCAGCAGCAGCGGGTTGCGATCGCCATGGCCCTGGCCGGTAAACCGGACCTGTTGATACTGGACGAGCCAACCACCGGACTTGATGTAACAACCCAGGCCCATATCCTGGAGCTGCTCTGTAACCTGCGCCGGGAACTGGGCATGACCATGGTATTTGTCAGTCATGATCTTGGTGCTGTCGCCCGGATCAGTGACCGGATTGCGGTGATGTATGCCGGCGAGATTATCGAACTGGGAAGCTGTGCAGATGTGCTGCGCCAGCCTGCCCACCCCTATACCCGGGGCTTGCTGGGCTCGATTCCTCGCTTGGATGCCGATGGCCTGCCACCCTCACTACCGGGCTACCCACCTAAGGTTGGCTCAGTCACACAGGGATGTGCCTTTGCCCCACGCTGCAGCCATGCCAGTGATCTCTGCCAGCAGGATGCACCACTGTCACAGGAAGACAGCCATGCAGTGCGCTGTCACAAGGCAGGGGAACTACGCCAGGTAAACAATACGATTAATGTAATCAATCTGCCGGTACAACGCAGTGATGAGCAACTGCTGAACATTGACAACCTGCAGATCAGCTACCACCAACCGGGCCTGATCGATCAATGGCTGAACCGCCCAGAACCGGTAGCCACCGTAGATGAGATCGACCTGCAATTGAAGCGAGGTGAAACCCTGGCTCTGGTAGGCGAATCCGGTAGTGGAAAATCAACAATCATGCGCTCCATCAGTGGCATCCAGCCTCCCCGCAAGGGCCAGATTTCACTTATTGATGAAGACCTTAACCGCCCGATTGAGAAACGTGACACCCAGCTTAAGCGTAATATCCAGATGATCTTCCAGAACCCGGATGCATCGCTTAACCCGCGCCACACCGTATTTGAGATCCTGCAACAGCCACTCAAACTTTACTTCGGTCTGAACCGGGAAACCTGTCGCCAACGGGCCGCTGAGTTGCTGGAACTTGTGCGGCTGGCGCCTCACTATCTGGACCGGATGCCGGGCCAATTGTCCGGCGGTGAAAAACAACGGGTAGCTATCGCCCGCTGCTTTGCCGGTGATCCTGAGCTGATTCTCTGTGACGAAGTCACCTCTGCGCTGGATGTATCGGTGCAGGCTGCAGTATTGAAACTACTCAAAGAACTCCAGCACCAGAAAGGCGTAACCTACCTGTTTATCGCTCACGATCTGGCGGTAGTTAAAGCGATCGCCGATCAGGTTGCAGTGTTGTATCAGGGGCGCCTGTGTCAGGTAGGTCCTGTTGATCAGGTATTCACTGGCTATCATCACCCCTACACCAGAGCTCTGCTTAACGCAGTACTGGAACCCGATCCGGATCACCAGCCTCAACTGTGTACTGATGATACCTCAGAGCAACATCCCCCGGCCCGGGGCTGCGCTTACCAGCGCCGCTGCCCTCAGGCAGACCAGAAATGCAGTGAGCAGAGTCCGCCATGGCAACAGGACGGCGATAACCGGATCCGTTGTCATCACAGCCTGCAGGAACTGACACTGCGTAACGGCAGCCCGGAGCTGATTGAGGTCGCCAACTTCTGATCTACCCCATTAAAGGTCCGGGCTTCAGGCCCGGGCACCACTCTAATACCCAGACCCGAAAGGAACTAACATGGCCGTAATCGTATACGACCTGGACCACACTCTTATAGACGAAGACTGTTCTCAGCTGTGGATTAAATACCTGACCAAAAACAATATTGTCGGTGAGGACTTTATCGCTGAAGCGGATAAACAACATCAGCAATATCTGCAAAGCACACTGGATATGAATGACTATCTGACGCTGATCCTAAAACCCCATATCGGCCAGACCATTAGTGAGGCTAGCACAGACATAGATCAGTTTATTGCTGACTATGTTGTTCCCCACATCCGTCCGGATGCTGTCGCTAATATCCGCCAGCACCAACAGGCCGGTGATCGCTGTGTGGTGATCTCTGCCTCAGTTGAGTTTCTGGTCGCTCCGATCGCCCGCCATCTGGGTATTGAAGATGCCATAGGCGTGCGTATTGAACTGGATCAGGAGCGGATTACCGGTAAGGGTAACGGTGTCATCTGTTATCAGGACGGCAAGGTATTCTACTTCCGGGAGTGGCTGGAGCAGCAAAATGAAAATTCCGCTGACAGCTGGTTCTATTCCGACTCCCACAACGACCTGCCCCTGCTTGAAGTGGTGGATAACCCGGTGGCCGTCAGTGCGGATCCGATCCTCGTTAATATCGCCACAGAAAGAGGCTGGCAGGTGGTTAACTGGTAATAAAAACAGGGCATCGCTGATGCCCTGTTTTTATCTCTTCGAACGGCATTAATACAACGCTATTTGCGGATATACTGTTCTTCACGTTCAAAGCTCTTCTGCATCCAGTCCCGAAACGCAATCACTTTAGGTGAAGGGGGCTTATTCGGCAGTACCAGATAGTGGGCGCCGGAAGCTTTCAGGGTAAAGGGATGAGCCTGTGCCAGCTTACCCTGATCCATCAACGGTTTCAGGTTGAAAGTTCTGGCTAATAGCAGGCCGACACCGTTACAGGCAGCATCAAAGGCGGCGGTACTGGTATCACACTCCAGAATTGGCATCGGCATCAGGTTGGCAAGATCCTGCTTACGGAACCATTGTTGCCAGTTTTCCTTATCACCAATTATCGTAATCAGGGGCACCTGCAGGATCTTCATCGCATCATTGTTGATCTGAAAGCGTTCAATAAAATCAGGGTTCCCCACCACCATCAGTTTTTCCCGTGTCAGCCGCTCTACCTGCATACCGGTCCAGTCACCATAGCCGTTAGAGATCTCTATATCCGCTTCCTCCACCTCATCCTGGGACGGCCAGACGGCAGACATTAGTCGTAAGCGGATGCCCGGGTGCTGCTGGTAAAAATCATTGATCCGGGGTAGCAACCAGCGTTGCATAAAACTGCTGCCACACTTAATGGTCAGCAACGCCCGGTGGTCACTACCAAACAGTTCATTGGTGCTGGACTGCAGGATATTAAAGGCCTCAGTCAGGACCGGCAGGTACGCCCGGGCGGCATCGGTCAGTTCCAGCTTGCGTGGTTTACGGATAAACAGCTGGGTATCCAGATACTCCTCCAGCAGTTTTACCTGCTGGCTCACTGCCCCCTGAGTCACATGCAGCTCTTCTGCAGCACGGGTCAGACTGCGCAACCGGGCAGCCGCTTCAAAGCATTTCAGGGCTTTCAGGGGAGGCAGAGGTTTACGATTATGCTTCATCTATAAAAAGTCTCATTAAAAATCTCATATGCCTGAGAAAAACTATGAAAAATCATCCATGGCAGCACCTTTTAGCAGAGAAAGATGACAAAAACATTTCAGACCTTGTCATAAAAAAAACTCATTCCGCTCTTTATTTATAAGCCTTTCGCGCAAAGCACCGGAATATAGGCGTTTTTTATACAGCATTAGAATTTCTCGGGAGTTTATTAAGAAACACTCCGTTTTCTCTTTCCTGAAAGCATCCCAGAATAGCGCCATCTGAAACGTAAACAGAACTAACTTAGATGGAATCAACCATGTCATCAGACGCTGTACAAAGCGCCCGCCAACAATGGCTCGGCGTGCTGGCAAAATCAGCCAGCCACAGCTTGCAGCAGCAGTGGCAGTCACTGCTGCTGGAACCTGAATACCAGTTCATCCGGAAACCGGAAACCGGGCTGACTATGCTCCGTGGCCGGCTGGGTGGCAGTGGTCAGCCCTTCAATATGGGGGAAATGACCCTGACCCGCTGCGCAGTGCGTCTGAGCAGTGGCACCTTGGGAGTAAGCTATATCGCCGGTCGCAATAAGCAACATGCGATCACTGCCGCTCTGGCGGATGCCCTGCTACAAGAGGAGGCCACAACAGACATTCTGCAACAGAAACTGATTGCACCACTACAGGCGAAACTTGATACCGGACGTCACGAACGTACCGCCCAGGCAAACAGTACCAAGGTTGATTTCTTTACGCTGGTTCGGGGAGAGGACTGATGGCTGTTGTTTCTAATACATTAATTACCGGTTTCAGTGATCCGGTACAGCAAGCTCAGCAGGTGTTCCGCGCCCTGCTGAAAGCGATGAGCGAGCCGGGCACCCTGGTTAACTGTAGCCATACCAATGAACTGCCTGCAGGTATGAACAGTGCCAGCTGGCAGCTGAGCCTGAGCCTGCTGGATGCCGATACAAAGGTTTGGCTGAGCCCGTCACTGGCCAACAGTGATGCGGTTATCAGTAACCTGCGTTTCCACTGCCAGTGCCCGATTACCGATGATATTGCCAGCGCTGACTTTGTTATCGCCGATAGCAGTGAGTTGCCGTTCCTGAATGATCTGAACTGGGGTTGCTCTGAGTACCCGGATCGTTCTGCCACCCTGATCGTACAGGTTCCGGCACTGAGTAATGAACCGTTCTGGAGCCTGACCGGCCCGGGTATCGAGACCAGCCGAGATCTTCGCATCGCCGGGCTTTCCGAACAATTCCGCGGCGAGCTGATCCAGAGTCGTAAGCGATTCCCGCTGGGTATCGATACGATCTACTCCTGTGGGGAAACCCTGGCAGCCCTGCCTCGTACCGCACAAGTAAGAGAGGTGAACTGAGATGTATGTAGCAGTTAAAGGCGGCGAGAAGGCGATCGATAACGCCCACGCCCTGATGCGCAGCCAGCGTCGCGGTGATACCGCCATTGCTGAACTGAGTGTCGCCCAGATTAAGCAGCAGCTGCCTCTGGCAGTTGACCGGGTGATGAATGAAGGTTCTGTGTATGACCCTGAGCTGGCAGCTCTGGCACTGAAACAGGCCAGTGGTGATGCGGTGGAAGCGGTCTTCCTGCTGCGGGCTTACCGTACCACCCTGCCCCGTTTTGGTTATAGCGTGCCGCTGAATACCGAAACCATGCAGATTGAGCGCCGTATCTCCGGCACCTTTAAGGATCTGCCGGGGGGCCAGATTCTGGGCTCAACCTACGACTATACCCACCGTCTGCTGGATTTTGCCCTGCTGGCTGAGGGTGAAGATGCGGTAGCACCATCTGAAGCGGGTGAAATTGCAGAGTGCCCACGGGTACTGGAGCTATTGAACAAAGAAGGTTTAATCGAGCAAAGCCGTCAATCCGGCGAAGCAGACCGCTCGCCACGGGATCTTACACGGGAACCGATTACCTTTCCGGCAGAACGTCCTGTGCGCCTACAAAACCTTATTCGCGGCGACGAAGGCTTTTTACTCTCCCTTAGCTACGCCTCTATGCGCGGCTATGGTGACAGCCATCCATTTTCCGGCGAAATGCGCACCGGGCGGGTCAGTGTTGAGCTGGTACCGGAAGAGCTGGGCTTCCCAATCGAAGTGGGTGAAGTACTACTGACCGAAAGTGAGATGGTCAATCAGTTCCACGGTTCCAAAGAGATCCCACCGCAGTTTACCCGGGGTTACGGTATCGCCTTCGGCCGTGCCGAACGTAAAGCGATGTCGGTTGCCCTGGTTGAACGAGCTCTGCGGGCCGAAGAGCTGGGCGAAGAGGTACTCTATCCGACCCAGGATCAGGAGTTTGTCCTCTCCCATACCGACTGTGTCTCAGCCAACGGCTTTGTATCTCACCTGAAGCTGCCCCACTACGTGGACTTCCAGTCAGAGCTGGAGATGATCCGCCGACTGCGTAAAGAGAATGGCCAGGCCAATAAATCCCAGGAGGACAAATAATGAGCACTGCTACAGGCTATAACTTTGCCTACCTGGACGAGCAGTCCAAACGCATGATCCGCCGCGCCATCCTTAAGGGAGTAGCGATTCCCGGCTACCAGGTGCCATTCGGTGGCCGAGAGATGCCACTGCCCCATGGCTGGGGTACCGGTGGTATGCAGGTGACCGCCAGCGTTATCGGCGAAGTGGATAAGCTGAAAGTGATCGATCAGGGTGCCGATGACACCACCAACGCGATAAGTATCCGTCGTTTCTTCGCCCACACTACCGGGGTGGAAACCACTGAACAGACCGCTGAAGCGAGCCTGATCCAGACCCGTCACCGGATTCCCGAACGCCAGCTGAAGGAAGATCAGATCCTGATCTATCAGGTACCGGTCCCGGAACCTCTGCGCTTTATCGAACCACGGGAAACTGAAACCCGTAAAATGCACGCGTTGAACGAATACGGTGCGATGCAGGTAAAGCTGTATGAGGATGTCGCCCGTTTCGGCCATATCGCTACCAGCTACGATTACCCGGTCATGGTTAACGATCGCTACATGATGTGTCCGTCACCGATCCCGAAATTTGATAACCCTAAGATGAATATGATGCCCGCCCTGCAACTGTTTGGCGCCGGTTTTGAAAAGCGGATCTACGCTGTGCCACCTTTTACCCGGGTTGAGAGCCTGGATTTTGATGACTATCCGTTTGAAGTCCAGAACTGGGAAGAGAACTGCTCTATCTGTGGCTCTGACCACAGCTTCCTCGATGAGGTAATCATCGATGATGAGGGCGCTAAAATGTTCGTCTGCTCCGATACCGATTACTGCCGCGAGCGGGTTGCCAGCGGCACGCAACCACAATCACCTGTGGAGAACAGATCATGAGTAATGCCGCAGAACAACTTATCAGCACTGAAGAGTGGCAAGATATTGCTCCACTGCTGAGTGTTCAGGACCTGAGTAAATTTTATACCCCAGGCAAAGGCTGCGGTAACGTCAGCTTTGATCTCTATCCAGGGGAAGTATTAGGTATCGTTGGGGAATCCGGTTCCGGTAAATCCACACTGTTAAGTGCCCTTTCAGCCCGCCTAACACCAGATTCCGGCCAGGTAATCTACAACAGCGAACAGTTCGGCGAAATGGATCTGTACGCCTGCGATGAATCCCAGCGCCGGGTGCTGATGCGATCAGAATGGGGAATCGTCCACCAGCATGCCCGTGATGGCCTGCGCATGAATGTTAGTGCTGGTGCAAACATCGGCGAACGCCTGATGGCTGTTGGCGAACGACACTACGGTGATATCCGCAGCCGGGCCGAAGAATGGCTGACGGCGGTAGAGATCGATACCGGCCGTATCGATGACCGCCCCAGCCAGTTCTCCGGTGGTATGCAACAACGACTGCAGATTGCCCGTAACCTGGTGACCCATCCGAACCTGATCTTTATGGACGAGCCAACCGGCGGCCTGGATGTATCGGTACAGGCCAAACTACTGGATCTGCTTCGTAATCTGGTATCCCGCCTGGGCCTGTCGGTCATTATCGTCACCCACGATCTGGCGGTTGCCCGCCTGCTGGCGCACCGACTGATGGTAATGCGTCGCGGTGAAGTGGTTGAAACCGGTCTTACCGACCAGGTACTGGACGATCCGCAGCACCCTTATACCCAGTTGCTGGTTTCCTCCATTCTGCAGAACTAAGGAGCACAATAATGACAACCATGATTGAAGTCACCGGTGTGGAAAAGTCCTTCACCCTGCACAACCAGGGTGGTGCCAGCTTTGAAGTTCTGGACAATGCCTCCCTGACCGTTATGTCCGGTGAGTGTGTGGTACTACACGGCCAGTCCGGTGCCGGTAAAAGTACTTTCCTGAAAGCCCTGTATGCCAATTACTCCGTCAATGGCGGCCGCATCAGTCTGCGCGATGGTGAGCAGATGGTGGAAATTACCACGGCCCTGCCACGCCGCATTATCGCCCTGCGTCGCCAGGCCCTGGGCTATGTCTCCCAGTTCCTGCGGGTTATTCCACGGGTCCCTACGGTAGAGGTGGTCATGCAGCCGCTGCTGGATCTGGGTGTGGACCGTGAGATCTGTGAAGCCAAGGCTAAAAACCTGCTGCAGCGGCTCAATGTACCCGAGCGACTATGGCACCTGGCACCCAGTACCTTTTCCGGTGGTGAGCAGCAACGAGTAAATATCGCCCGCGGGTTTATCGTCGACTACCCAATCATGCTACTGGATGAGCCTACCGCATCCCTGGATGCCAACAACCGCAAAGTGGTGGTTGAGCTGATCCATGAAGCCAAAGCCCGGGGCGCTGCTATTGTCGGCATCTTCCACGATGAGGATGTCCGGGAAGCCGTTGCTGATCGTTTAGTCGATATCAAAGCATTCTGAGAATTCAATCAAAAGAGGAACTGAAGTTAAAGCGTAGTGAGCAAGCCCATTACCTTTAAAGCAGTTTAGAATATGAAAGAACAAATTCTAACCAATGCGCAGCTGATCCTGCGTGATGAAGTGATCACCGGTACCCTGGTGATCCGTGATGGCCTGATTGCTGAGATCAATCCGGAGATCAGCCAGCTGCCACAAGCAGATGATCTGGACGGTGAATACCTGATGCCAGGTATGGTTGAGCTGCATACCGATAACCAGGAAAAATACTTTACTCCACGCCCTAAAGTAGACTGGCCAGCCCATATGGCGATGGCTACTCACGATGCCCAGCTGATTGCCGCCGGTATTACCACTTCGTTCGATTCAGTTGCCCTGGGAGATATTATCGGTGAGAGCACCCGGGTCGATAAACTGGACAATATGATCCGCGCCATCATCAAGTCAGAAGAAGCCGGTATAAACCGCGCTAATCACCTGCTGCACCTGCGTTGCGAAGTAAGCTATCCAGGCCTGATGGAGTTCTTTGAACGCTATATCGGCGAAGACCTGGTAAAGCTGGTATCAGTAATGGACCACGCGCCGGGCCAGCGTCAGTTCCCACCTGAAAACATTCCAAAGTACCGGGAATACTACATGATCAAATATGGCCTGGACGAAGCGGAGATGGATGATTTCATCGTCCTGCAACAGGCCAACAGCGCTAAATATGCCGATGGCTTCCGTCGTAAAATCTGTGAAGTCTGTAATGATCGCGGCATCGCAATCGCCAGCCATGATGATGCCAGCCTGGCCCATGCCAGGGAATCCGCGGATCTGGGTATGCAGGTGGCCGAGTTCCCAACCACACTGGAAGCGGCTAAAGCCTCTCACGAACTGGGTCTGAAGGTACTGATGGGGGCACCAAATATTGTTCGCGGAGGTTCCCACTCCGGTAATATCGCTGCCAAAGATCTGGCCACAGCCGGGGTACTGGATATCCTCAGCTCCGACTACTACCCTTCCGCACTGATTCAGGCGGCCTTTATGGTAGCTGGCATGGAAGATAACAACTACGACCTGGCAAAAGCGATCCGTCTGGTCACTGCCAACCCTGCGGAAGCCGCTAATCTAGCCGACCGTGGCGTACTGGAAACTGGCCGTCGGGCGGACCTGGTACAGGTAAACAGCCACTCCATTATGCCGTTGGTTGAGCGGGTCTGGTGTAAAGGAAAGCGAGTTTTTTAAAGCCTGTTGCGCTTGGTAATACAGTGTTATCGGGAGCTGAAATCTGCTCACTTACCAGAGTAAGCTGCGCTATTTTAGCTCCCTCTGCCTTACCTTTCCTGCGCTCTCTATGGCTTAAATGGGATAAACAAAATGCGTGGAACTCTATTTTACCTTATCGGAGCCTCCGGCTCCGGTAAGGACTCACTGCTGGAAGGTTGCCGTCAACAGCTGCCTCCCCAGCTACGTTGCTGTATCGCCCACCGTTATATCACCCGGGCGGCGGATGTTGGCGGTGAAAACCATATCCACCTCAGTGAGGAGGAGTTCCGGATCCGGGAGCAGCTCGGCCTGTTTGCCATGAACTGGTACTCCCACGGCTATTACTACGGTATCGGTTCTGAAATCGATATCTGGCTGGATTCCGGCGCCAATGTGGTGATCAATGGTTCACGGGAGTATCTGCCCCGGGCACTGGCACTCTATGATGAGCTGGTGCCGGTACTGGTCAATGTGGACAGCAACCTGTTGCGCCAACGATTGATCAACCGTGGTCGGGAATCTCGTGATGAGATCGAGAAAAGACTGCAGCGTCATCATGAGATGGTCGCCACCATGCCTAAAGGTACACTCCATGTGAATAATAATGGCGCGCTTGAAGAGGGAATCGCAACCCTGTTAGATATTGTTACCAGCAATAGCTGGTTACCGGCCTGAAGCAACCCCACCTTCAAAATAAAACCGTAGGTAAAGAATGAAACTGACCTTTCTTGGTACCGGCGACGTCCGGCAGGTTCCTGTATTTGGCTGCCAATGCCGGACTTGTGTAACTGCCCGTACGATTAAAGATCGTCGCCGTCGCCCCTGTAGTGCTCTGTTGGAATTTGCCGGACAGAAGATCCTCCTGGACGGTGGTCTTACCGACCTGTCAGAGCGATTCCAAAACGGTGAACTCAGCGCTATCCTGCTGACCCATTACCATGTGGATCATGTCCAGGGGTTATTTCACCTACGCTGGGGATTGAATGACCATATCCCGGTATATGGGCCGGATGACCAGAACGGCTGTGCCGACCTGTTAAAACATCCGGGTATCCTGGATTTTCAGGAGCCGCTGACGCCCTTTGAGCCTTTTATGCTCGGCCTGCTTAAGGTAACTCCGGTTCCCCTGCAGCACTCCAAACCCACCTTCGGCTACCTGTTTGAATCCCAGAATCGCAGGCTTGCTTATCTGACGGATACTGTAGGCCTGCCTGAAGAAACAACGGCTTTCCTTCAGCAATTTCAGGATCTGGAGTTGGTGATCGATTGCAGTGAACCACCGCAGCATGAACCACCCCGTAATCATAACGATCTGAATCTGGTGCTGGAGATACAAAAGCAACTTCACACCCGAACAATCTGGCTGACCCACCTGAGCCATAAAATGGATGAATGGCTGCTGGATAACCTGTTACCTGCAGGGTTAGGTGTCGCACGGGATAATAAGGTTATCTGAATTAAATTCGTGGCCAGTCCAGATTATCGATCACTCCCCGACCCACGCAACACTTTCTTACAAAGATTAATCTATAATTTTCACCCTTATCTCGATAAGAAGGCTTTTCCGAGCCACGAGCGAGCTGCGAGCGAGCTGCGAAGCAGCGGTCGAGCCACGAATTACGGCTTTCCGAGCCCCCCTCCCCCCTTAAACAAACCTGTAACATTCCCGCAAGATAATAGCCGCTTTTTAGTTTATGAGATGAGAGTCTTCACATGCCCCGGTGGTTTAGTATTTTTCGTCAGTTTTTTATGCTGGGCTGGATCAGCTTTGGCGGCCCGGCAGCCCATATCGGCTACTTCCGCAACACATTTGTGGAAAAGCTGAATTGGCTGAATGATAAAGACTACGCCCAGTTAGTTGCCCTGAGTCAGTTTCTGCCGGGGCCCGGCTCCAGTCAGGTAGGCTTTGCTGTGGGTTACCGCCACGGAGGTCTTCCCGGTGCGGTTGCAGCTTTTATTGGTTTTACCCTGCCTTCAGTTCTGTTGATGCTTGGCCTGGGGCTGCTCAGTGCAGGGCTGACTGAAAACACCCTATTTCAGGGTGTGATCCATGGTCTCAAACTACTGGCCGTTGTTGTTGTCGCCGATGCGACCCTGGGCATGGCCGGTAACTTCTGTAAAACCAGACTTACAAGTGCCATCGCAGTATTCACAGCAACTGCCTTGTTGGTGATCCCGGGCCTATGGAGCCAGATTCTGGTTCTGATCGCTGCTGCTTTTATCGGCACGGTTTACCTGAAAGATACGATCACTGAACAGAACACGAATCGGGATGGCAAGAAATTATCCCGTACTCCACTGATCCTGTTCCTGGTTCTGCTGCTTGGTCTACCACTGTTTGGTCATCTGAGTAGTTCTGCACAGATCTTTGCTGACTTTTTTCAGGCTGGCAGCCTGGTATTTGGTGGCGGCCATGTGGTTCTTCCGTTGTTGCAGAATATTGTCGGCGAACAGCTCAGCAACATTGAGTTCCTGACCGGCTATGCTGCTGCCCAGGCCGTCCCCGGCCCAATGTTTACCCTGGCTACCTATCTGGGCTACCAGCTGTTACCCGAAGCGCCGGTGATCGGCGCGCTGATCGCCACACTGGGCGTATTCCTGCCGGGCTTGCTGCTACTACTGGGCGTACTGAAAAACTGGCAGGCCCTGGCTGCAATTCCACGCATGAGTGGGGCTATCAATGGTGTTAATGCTGCCGTTGTCGGTCTGTTACTGGCGGCCCTCTACCAACCGGTATTTATCTCCGCCGTTAATAGTGCCACGGACTTTGCCCTGGTGATTATCGGTTTCTTCCTGCTGCGCAAACTCAAGCTACCGATTCTGGTTTTAGTTCTGCTATTTATCATGGCAGGTTTCACTAACCAGATGATCTAACAGATTCCGGAGCTATATAGCCCCGGAAATCTCCCCCCTCATCCCTCTCCCCCTTCTAAGCAACTCTAAGAAAGTAACTTATAAAATAGCGTCCAACAAAACTGACTTATTTTCTTCATAAAGATGCAACATTAATCCTGCATTGTAATCTGGTGTATACCAGATTGAGTGCTTTATGATGACAGATTCTGGAGATCTGCCATCTATACCACAATTTTGCAGGTCTAACCCGGCTAACACTAAGAGAGATGAGAAAATGCACCCATTTATCCAGCAGATCAACCAGCTGTTTATTGCAGAGGGCGGTAACTCCTACGGTGAAGATATCACTCAGACTGAACACGCAGTGCAGTGCGCCGAACTGGCGATCATTGCGGGTGAATCTGATGAGATGATCAGTGCTGCCCTGCTGCACGATATAGGTCATCTGGTAGCAACTACCGATATTGCGTTCGGCAACTATAAGCACGACGCAGTTGGTGCTGATTTCCTGAGCGAGCACTTCAGCCCTGCCGTAACTGAACCGATCCGCCTACATGCCCAGGCAAAGCGCTACCTTTGCAGTGTTGAACCCGGCTATCTTGAAGACCTGTCTGAAGCATCACTGGACTCTTTTAACCACCAGGGCGGCCTGATGACTGAGGAAGAGCAGCAAAATTTTCTAACTGAGCCCTACGCAGAGCAAGCTATTTTACTACGCCGCTGGGACGATGAAGGAAAAGTTCAGGAACTGAGCCAACAGCCGTTTGAGCACTACCTGCCCTGCATGACATCGATCATTATTGAAAACCCAGGTACCGCATAATCGCACATTAGCCCCAATGGAAAATCACATTATTATGAATAATAGCGATGTTAATGAGCTGCAAAGCCGTTTTAAAGAACAGGGATATATCGTTCTGCCCCAGGCGTTGAGCAGCGATAATGTTAATACTCAGCCAGGAACTTAATAACCGTTCTCAGGAGTTACTGAGAACAGTCAGCCAAAATAACCAGAGCCTGAGTGATTTTTCTGTCGGAGCTGATCGCCGTACCGGAGATCGATAACGATGAGAAGATGGGTCGTTATGAGTATATTAAAGGTTATGCCAGCCGGTTCGAGAGCTGATTGTACCTAAGCTACAGGAAATGATCCGACAGCTGACGGGCACAGACTTTGTTCTGTTCAAAGATAAGTACAACGCTAAAAATCCAGGGGCGGCGCATTCGATCCGCATCAGAATATTATCGCATACGATCAGTTCAAACCGGCTTATCATGTCACTGCCGCAATCTTCCTAGATGATGCAACTCTTGAAAACGACTGCCTGTTCTTCCCGGAAAACTACCAACAGGATCTGGCAAATCTGGAGACCCGTCGGGTAAACACCCCGGTGGGTGATCTGCCAGTGCTGAGTTCCATGTAGCGATTCCCACAGCCCATAGCAAACTGGCTGTCTGAGACAGGCTTTAAATGATCAATAAAAAAGCCCGCTCATTGCGGGCTTTCTTTTTAAGAAAAAAGGTATCTCATCCGCTTATAACGACACCATAAGCAGACCAGCAATCATCACGAGCACCCCTTGAATCCTGGCCAATGTCAACGACTCCTTCAACCAGATAACACCGATAAAGAATCCCAGAGGGATACTAATCTGCCGCAGGGCTACCACGTAGCTGACTTCAGATACTAAAGACATACTGATCAACACCAGCATATAGGTGCCAATCACAAAGCCTCCGGCGATCATCGCCCAGTGCTTATCGGGCAGGCCGGTAAGGGATTCCCGAAACAGTAACCTTAACAGGGGGATCATCCACAACAGCGTAGCCCCCGCCTGCAGGACCACAAAGCTACTACCCGCAGCAAATGCAGTCATACCTGAATCCCGCATCTGTCCAATCGCAATGCTATCCAGAATTGAATAGCCTGCAGTGGCTATTGCAGCGACCATCACCCAGCCAACAGAGTGATTGAGGTATGCTCTGATACTCCAGTCACGCCAGCGCCCCAGAGGCACTGCCAATGCCCCTGCCAGGATCAGTATGATTCCGAGAATATCAACACCATCCAAGCGACTCTGGCCGTAGACCAGCAGCACCAAAAGGGGCACAAATACTACCGGAAGTGCCCGGGCCAGGGGATAAACCATACTCAGGTTCGCCCCCCTGTAGGCTTTCGCTAAACCGGCCATATAGAAGGTCTGGCAGAAACCTGAACCCAGCAACAACATCCAGAACAGAACCGGCAACTCCTTAATCTGATCCAGGTTCAACAGCATCAGGGGACTGAACAACAAGCCCCCTGTAGCCATAGTCCAGGCATAAAAAAGGACCGTCTGGGCGGTCCTCTTCCCGATCAGGTTCCAGCCCACATGAAGCAGGGCTGAAACCAGAATCAATAGCGCAGCGGTGAGTGTCACGGTTTCTCGCCAGCCGCCAGACGCATCTCAATCTCTTCCAGAACAGGAGTCACATCAGCAATGCTATCGACTACGTAGTGGGCACCGGCACGGTTAAAACGGTCATAGGCTTTAGCCCGCAGCTGGTCCTGTTCAGTTTCACTCAGCGCAGACCAATCTTCCAGGCACATACCCACTTCGTTACCACTGACAGCAACACCGATCGTCCACATACCGGCGTTCAGGCCTTCGTCGATACCAGTCAGGGTGTCGTCGATCTTAACGCAAGCAGCCAGATTCTGAACCCCCAGTTCAATAGCGTTCATCATCGCCATATATGGGTAAGGACGACCCTGTGGTACCTGGGTAGCACAGATATTAGAGGCTGGCTTATAACCCTGTTCTGCAGCATTAGCCAGCAAGTCTTCGATCATGACATCGGCGTAACCTGTGTTGGCACCTACAGCAACATCAAACTCTTCACACCAGGCCAGCAGATCGGTCAGGCCCGGAATCAGTACTGCAGTTTCGGCAATGGCCGCGATCTGCAGGGGTACGAATTCATCGTACATACGATCGATATCAGCAACTGTCGGCTCATCACCTTTCAGTTCAGTCCAGGCAGCACGGATACGTGGGTGGTCACACAGTTGACGGATATGTTCGCGTTTCTCGGTGCCCATCGGACCACGGGCTTCCTCTTCAGAGATTGGCAGGCCCTGGTTAGCAAACAGATTCTGGAAAGCACGGATCGGTGCCATAGAACCGAAGTCTACGGTGGTACCTGCCCAGTCCATAATGATCGCTTGCAAAGGACCGGTGTATTGACGTTCGTAACGGTACATTGATTTCTCCTGGCAGCTTAACTGACTGCCGCTAAGTCATTAATTTGTGGCAGGTACGCCATTGGGAATCTGCATCTCATCCAGTACAGCGGCCATCGCATCCAGCAGGCCATCAACCTCGGCATCATAGAGCTGACCGATACAGCCCAGACGGAAGCTTTCCGCCTCGGTCAGTTTGCCCGGATAGATAATATAGTTGCGGGCCTTAAGCAGTTCGTAGAAACGCTCAAAGCTGAAGTTTTCATGGCCCGGTGAGAAGAAGGTCACAATGATCGGTGACAACCACTCATCCGCCAGCAGGGTTTCGAAGCCCAGCTTGCGCATCCCTTCAACCATACGCTGCTGGTTACGACTATAGCGGGCATAGCGTCCGGCAATACCACCCTCTTCGGCATGTTCTCTCAGGGCCTGCATAAAGGCAGCTACAACATGGGTTGGCGGGGTAAAACGCCATTGCCCGGTTTTCTCCAGATACTGCCACTGGTCATGTAGATCCATACTCAGGGAGTGAGCATTGCCTGCCGCCTGTTCCAGTTCGCTCCTGCGCAACAGGGAGAAGCCAAAACCCGGAACACCCTCGAAACACTTGTTAGCGGAAGAAACAATGGCATCGAAGCGGAAATCTGCACTGCGAATATCTATCGCACCAAAGGCACTCATCGAGTCGATAATCAGGCGACGGTCGTATTGCTCTACCACCTCTGCGATCTCTGCAACCGGATTCAGAATG
Organism: Amphritea sp.; assembly: GCA_024679635.1. Next base: position 25,075 of record JAIBDA010000001.1, read on the forward strand.
CCGGAGCTGGTTTCACAGTGAACCACCAGCACATGGGAGATATCACTGTCCTGCTGCAGAATCGCAGCAACTTCTTCACCCCGTGGAGGTTCATAATCGCCTTTATCCAGTGCCACATAGTTACGACCCATATAATCCAGGATCTTGGTCATACGCTGACCGTAAGCACCATTGATCAGTACCAGCGCCTTGCCCTGTTCAGGAATCAGGGTTGCAAGGGTCGCCTCTACGGCAAAGGTGCCACTGCCCTGTACCGGTACACAAACGAAATCATCACCATCGGTCACGTAGCTGACCAGACTTTCACACAGTGCTGTGGTCATGGCACGGAAATCACCATCCCACGAACCCCAATCCCACAACATCGCCTGCTTGACACTCATGGTGGTCGTAATCGGACCCGGTGTTAACAGATAGGGTTGCTGCTTAGACATCTTAACCTCTTGGTATCTACCAACTAAAAACTAACCAACCAACACTAAGGCTGGATATTTAATAATTAAAACTAAGTATTTTTAATAAAACACTTAGAAACTCGATAAGAGATATTTCCTGGCATACTCCAGATAATATCTATAAAAAACTCTATGACTATCTGATAGCAAAATTTATAGCTATAAGATCCTTTAACGTAGGCGCCAACGCTGGGTGCGGTTAAGAATCTGACGGCTCAGCAACCAGTGAATTCCCTTAACACCCAGGGAGGTTGCCATCAACAACACAGCCATAGCTGCTGCCGGTGCGGTATCACCTGCTTCATCCATATTCATAACGGCGATCGATGCAAGTGTGGTATCAGCCGAGTAAAGGAACACCACTGCTGATACGGTGGTCATCGCATTAACAAAGATATACACCGAGATATCCAGCACAGCCGGCAGACACAGTGGCAGAGTCACCCTGCGGAAGGTGGTATAGAACGGTACCTTCAGAGAAGCTGATACCGACTCAAATTCGCCATCGATCTGCTTCAGACTGGTCACTGCGGTTAGGTGACAGACGGTGTAGAAGTGCACCAGCGTATTCAACACCAAAATCGCCAGGGTACCGTACATAAAATTAAGCGGGTTACCCGGTGAGTTAAAGAAGAAAATATAGGACAGACCCAATACCATACCCGGCACTGCCATCGGCAGCATTGCCAGTAGTTGCAGCAGCTTACGCAGCTGAGGCAGTACCTTCACCTTCTCATTAATATAAGCAACGATGAATACCACTGCAGTACCAATAACCGATGTCCAGAACGCCAGCTTCAGTGAGTTGAAGTAGGAAGCCCAGCCACCACCATCCATCATATCGAACTGATAGTTATTCAGTGACAACTCCAGGTTATAGGGCCAGAAGGTGATCAGAGAAGCATAGAATGCCATACCGATAACCAACAGCAGAAAGCCACAAACCAGCAGGCAAAAGCCCATCAGGAGCAGATCACGCAACCAGTGTTTTTCCGGCTGCATTGGCACTGCACGGGAAGTCAGTTGCGACGTCTGACGACGCTGTACCCGACGTTCAACCCAAAAGGAGAACAGAGCAGGCCATAACAGCACGACCGATACCACAGCCCCCATCTGGAAGTTCTGCTGCCCCACAACCTGTTTATAGATATCTGTCGCCAGCACGTTGTACTGACCTCCGATTACTTTTGCCACACCGAAATCGGTGATCGCCAGAGTGAAGACAACAAAGATAGTATTGATCAGACCATAACGGATACCCGGCAGGGTTACCGTCAGGAAGATCCGCCAGGCTGGTGTTTTCAGCGCCTTCGCCGCTTCATAGAGGCGAGCATCACTGTTAGCCATAGCCGTGATCAGGATCATCAGAGCGTGAGGAAAGATCCAGAAACTCAACCCCATTATGATGCCCACAGGTCCATAGATGGAGTCTACCGGTAGCCATGCCTTAAGAATCCCCTGATTACCGAACAGGTAGATCATACTTAGCGCTGGCAGTAAGGAAGGTGCAAATATCGGCAGCATGCTGAGGATACGGAATACCTTCTTGCCTGTTATTCCGGAACGCACCAGTGCGTAGGCAAAAACGAACGCAGAACTAACTACGATAACCGTGGTCCAGAGGGCGATATTTAACGAGTTAAAGATCGAGTAAAACAGTGCCGGGTTAGTGAAGTACTCAATATAGTTTGCTAAGCCGACAAACTCATTCTGCTGGTTCTGTAAACTTTTCGTCAGCATGGTGCCCAACGGCGCCAGCAGGGTAATAAACAGAAACAGTACCCCTGCCAGCAGCACTAAGCGCTGAATCCAGGCTTCCCGATCATATGCCGGTAGTGCGGCATGGGCTACAAGGGATGTCATCAGGAAGCCTCCGCAGCGGTCATCGCCATTACCGGCACGATTTCATCCTGCTCAGAAGCAGTCTCTTTTTCTGGGATATCCTGATAGAAATGCAGTGCTTCGCATGGAACACTGATCCAGAGCCTATCATCGATAAGCGGGTTGACCTGCTTAAACTGCTCAATAGTCAGATCCAGCTCCACATCCTGTTCTTCAGAGATCGCAACAGTGATCCGGGCACAAGACCCCATAAAGCTGACATGGCGCACTTCACCGCTGAGCTGCAGTTTACTGCTACCTTCAGCAATCGGTGAATCACTCACCTCTGCAGCTTCAGGACGAAAACCAAGCTGCCCCATAACCGCAGGAACCCGCAATGGCATATTCGCTTCAACACTACCCAGCATCACATTGCCATCGCCCAATACCTGAGCCGGTATCAGATTCATGCTACCGATAAAACGGGCAACAAAGGCGGTTGCCGGACGGTCATAGATCTCCTGTGGTGTACCCACCTGTGCGATACAACCATGATCCATTACCACAATACGGTCTGCCATCGTCAGGGCTTCATCCTGATCGTGGGTCACCATAATGGTAGTGATACCCAGCTTCTGCTGCAGCTCACGAATCTCCTGCCGCAGATGCAGTCGTACCCGGGCATCCAATGCAGATAAAGGCTCATCCAGCAGCAACAGGCCAGGTTCCGTTGCCAAGGCACGGGCCAGAGCCACACGCTGCTGCTGGCCTCCGGAAAGCTGGGTCGGAAACTTTTCTTCGATACCCGGCAGGTCGATCTGTTCCAGCAACTCTTTAACCCGCTGCTGACGTTCCTGACGGTTCATTTTCATATTCACCAGACCGTACGCGATGTTATCCGCTACGGTCAGGTTCGGAAACAGAGCGTAAGACTGGAATACAATACCAAAATCCCGCTGCTGCGGCGGTAGTGCAGAGATATCACGTTCGCCCTGGATTACACTACCCTGCTCCTGCATCTCCAATCCAGCAATTGCCCGCAGCAATGTTGTTTTACCGCAACCGGAAGGGCCCAGGAAACAGATAAACTCACCTTCGTTAACTTCCAGAGAGATATTGCACAGAGCAGTAAAATCACCGAAGTGCTTATACAGCTGATCGATTTGTAGATATGAAGTCATTGTCTTTTCCTTTGCCGAAGGCTTCTGCATAACGGTACCTGTTACCTGAACAGTCCAATGATCCGTTATGCAGAAACCCTGAATATGAAAAACGGCCCTGACTGTCTGTCAGGGCCGCTCTAAATCAGCTAAACCCTGAATTACTTCTTAGGTTCGCTCTTGCTATCGTAACGACCCTGCCACTCTTTCAGAATGTTAGAACGATTAACCGCGGCCCATTCGAAGTTGTTATCGATCATCAACTCTTCGATATTAGCCGGGTAGTTCTTAACCGGTTTAGCTACACCAGGCATCGCCACAACCGCATAACCCTGGTTATACAGTTCGTTCGCCGGAAGGGTTACAGCCCAGTTCATAAGTTTCTGAGCAGCTTCCAGCTTGTCGGTACCTTTAACGATTGCTGCGGCTTCCATATCCCAACCCACACCTTCGGTCGGGAAGATAACATTCAGAGGAGCACCTTTATTGATCAGCTTAGCGCCACGGTAAGCGAAAGAGATACCGATTGGAGTCTCACCGGCAGCAGCCATCTTACAAGGCTTGGAACCTGAGTGAGTGTAACGATCGATATTGCTGTGCAGGCCATCCATGAACGCCCAGCCCTTATCTTCACCGAACAGCTGTAGCCAACTGGATACATCCAGGAAGCCGGTGCCGGAAGAGTTAGGGTTAGGCATTACCAGGTGGCCTTTATAAACAGGCTTAGTCAGATCTGCCCAGCTTGTAGGCTTAGGTAGATTGTTCTTTTCAGCTTCAATGGTGTTAAAGCAGATAGAAGCAACCCAGGCATCCATACCTACCCATGAAGGCGTCGCATCAGCATCGACAAACTTTTTGCTTAGTTTCTCTACGCCCTGTGGCTTGTACGCCTGCAACATGTCCTGACCTTTCAGAACCAGCAGAGAGGTAGCAGCCAGCCCCCAAACAACGTCAGCCTGTGGATTTTCTTTCTCAGCCAGCAGACGTGCAGTTACGATACCGGTAGAGTCGCGAACCCAACGGATATCGATATCTGGATTAGCTTTTTCAAAAGCCGCCTCATACTGCTTCAGCTGATCAGCTTCAAGTGCAGTGTATACAGTCAAATCAGTCTTAGCCTGAGCAGACAGGGCTACACCCATACCCAGTACAGTTGCAGCCGCCAGACGAGCTTTAGCAAACAGTTTCATGGTTAACTCCTAAAATAGTTTTGATTTCTTGCAACGCTGTTTCGGTAGTTGAGGACTACCGTTATTTCTCTATACCAGATCACAATCTGGTATATACCAAATAATTATTCCAGCATTTAATTACAAATATGTGACAGAAAAGTGATGGATTTTTTAACCCGAACTTTTATTTGTTCGAGTCAGGGCACATCGCTCCCTGAACTGCTCAGAAAAAGGATCAACATCACCAAAACGATCGATCATAAAGGGTTCCGCTGATGTAAAAGGTGCTTGCTGCAATGCAGCCTCTGCCATAAACCGGCCAATTCCACCGGACATTGCAATACCTGATCCGGAACAACCGGAAGCGACAAGAAGCCCTTCGACAGCGGTCTGACCAAGTAACGGTTTTCCATCGGGGGTATAGCTTGAAATACCCGAGATATAGTGACGCAAGCCAAGGGTCTCGAGCGCAGGGAATAACAGCTGCAGCTCTTCATACCCCGCCTCAAGACACTCCAGCCCTTCTGGGTCACAGTTAAACAGATAGCCCTGCAGATCGGCAGGAAGGGTTGCCGCGTCACCATAAACCGCCTGCTTATCCCGTAGACCAAACAGCAACCCTCCAACCTCAGGACGGGCATAAGCATTAGCATCCGGCATAATCACCATGGGACTGTTGGCTGGAAACTGATCGCTGTCTTCGGTAATCCAGTAGCTACTGCGCACCGGAGCCATCGCCAGTGCTATATCCAGCTGTGCCAGCAGGGCTACAGACCAGGGGCCTGCGCAACACAGGGTAGTTTCAGCACGATATTCTGTTGTCTCAGAGTGAGCACCCACTACTTTTCCGGCCTCAGTAATAAAGCCGGTGATTGCAGTCTGTTGTTCTAGCTCAACACCTAACTGGCGCGCCCTGGTCATAAAAGCCTGGGCCAAAATAGCCGGATCCAGGTAACCATCCTCTGCGACATAAAGAGCCCGCTCCACAGCAGACTGGCATAACCAGGGAGCTTGTAATGAAGCTTCGTAGGAGCTTAACCATTGATGCTCCAGCTGTAACCGTTGTGCAGTCGCTGCCGTTTCATCGAGATACTGTTGACCGGCGGCTGCAACATGCAGGCTGCCCACCCTGCGCAATGGCAGAGGACTATCAAGATAAGGGTTGAGATATTCGATTGCGGCAAAAGTTTCTGCAACCAGGTCAGCCATACCCGGATCAGGACGAACCCGGGTCAGCAATGCCGCAGCCTGAGATGTTGTACCAGTTGCGGTAAACGCAGATTCAATAACTCTTATCCTAGTACCGGAAGGGGCCAGACGAGCCAGGTAGCAAGCGGTTGCCGCACCCAGTATGCCTCCCCCAATAATCAGGAAGTCACTGTTTATCTTAGAAAATTCAGGCATCTGCAATCTCAAATTAATCTGGTATATACCAGATATTAAAAAAACAAGATTACAGAAGCGTTACAGTTTTATAACAATCAATTATTAAACAACAAAACAGTAATCAGTCGCTTACAGATACAGCGACCTTAAGTGCATCGTGAACCCAGTATTCCCGGTCAAATTCTAGAAACTCACCCTGCTTATCAAAAGTTAAGCGCTGCATATAGAGCCCGGCGCTCCCGGTATTCAACCCCAGTGCTTCAGCTTCAAGCCCGGTCAGGGCCTGCGGATAAAGCTCAATTTCACGCTGGGCCGGATAGAGACTATAGGTATCCCGGAGTAACTCCCAGATAGAGTGATCGGTATCCTGAGTAAGCAATCCCGGACAATTTGCCGGATTGATGTAGTTGTGTTCGATAACCACCGGACGACCATCAATAGAACGACGGCGCATGATTAGATAAATCGGCGAACCTTCGGCCAGACCACTGGGTTCTGCCAGCCAGCCAGGGACTTCTGTCAACTGCTTACTTATGGTTTCGGTAGCGGGGATAAAGCCCTGTTCAGTAACTGTACTATAGAAACCGATATCCCGGCTCGGATCGTAGACCAGACGCTGTGGGGTAACATACCACCCGCGGCGATTTGAACGGAAAATTTTCCCCTCTGCTTCCAGTTGCCCGAGCGCCTGACGTACCGTCACCCGGGTTGTACTAAACCTTGAAGCTAATTCACGCTCTGCAGGCAAACGATCCTGACTACCCAGGTCGTTTTCTTCAATCCACTGCCAAAGCTGATCACGTACCTGAATATAGACAGCCGCGCCTTTTCGTTGCATTACGCCCCTTCCTGAGTCGTTGAGGAAAGCAGCATACTATCTGCTCTTACACGCTATGAAAAGTTCCGGGCTTAATCCCCAGAAAAGGCATCCCTCAGATATTTCATTCCAAGCGGTTATTTTATCGGTATTTGCTTTTCATGAAAGCGAGCAAGGGTAACGAGGGGCCTTAATAATCAACTCAGGCTTACTCTCCTCTTTTCCAGTAGTTCTTAGGGGCCGGCGAACAAGTCCCCAACGTGAGAAAAACCCTAACCGGATACATTGAGGTATTGTGATGGAACACCAGCTTACTTTTGCTGACAGCGAATGCTGCAATAAGCGCTGCTTTACTCTCGGGGAAGCCATACTTGCTTTCGTTTTCAATAGACACCTATAGACGAAGATCCCCCTACAACACCTTAACGCTCATTACTAAACTTCAACCAGCAATTCGTGTCCGACCACTTCATCTATCACGTCGTACGCTATCCGGTATTCTTTGCCTTCATATTTAACCACAGCAT
>JAIBDA010000067.1 GCA_024679635.1 Amphritea sp.
GCCAGTTCTTCTGGGGACGGCTCACGGCCCATCTCCTGAAGCATTTGACGAGAGATCCGATTCAGCTTATTGATCGTCTCGATCATGTGAACCGGAATACGAATGGTGCGTGCCTGGTCGGCAATGGAGCGTGTAATTGCCTGACGAATCCACCAGGTTGCATAGGTGGAGAACTTATAACCGCGACGGTATTCAAACTTATCAACCGCTTTCATCAGGCCGATGTTGCCTTCTTGAATTAGATCAAGGAATTGCAAACCTCGGTTGGTGTACTTCTTAGCGATAGAGATAACCAAGCGCAGGTTGGCTTCAACCATCTCTTTCTTAGCGCGGCGAGCACGAGCTTCGCCGATCGACATGCGACGGTTAACTTCTTTTATCTCGTTCAGAGTCAGGTGGATATCATGCTCTGACTGAACCAGTTTTTTCTGAGCTCTGCGAAGTTCGATTTCGTGGCGCTTAAGTATGCGTGCATACTCAGAATCAGAGTTGATCAGCGCATCGAGCCATTCACTGTTGGTTTCGTTGCCCGGGAACTCTTTGATGAACTGACGACGCGGCATTTTGGCGCGTTGAGTACAGATCTGCATGATCATCCGCTCTTGTTTACGGATGTTTTCAATTGAACTGCGAACATTGGTAACCAGCATGTCGTAATAGCGTGGAGCCAATTTAATCGGTGAAAATACTTCTGCAAGCTCAACGAAGGCTTTAGCTGCAGTTTTACTGCTGCGGCCGTCTTTCTCAACAGCTTTCAGGTATATCTTATAGGCGTTACGGATAAGTCCAAAGCGGCGCTTGGCTTCCTCGGGATCGGGACCGCGCTCTTTCTCTTCTTCGTCGTCATCGCTTTCGGCCTTAGCTGCAGCAGCTTCTGCTTGTGCAGCGGCCGATGGAATCTCTGTTCCATCAGACGGGTCGATATAACCGCTGAAAATGTCGCTCAGGCGACCTTCTTCCTCAATGGTTACGTCGTAGGCTGTCAGGATAGCTTCTACAGATCCAGGGAAAGCGGCTAAGCCAGACATGACTTCGCGCAGACCTTCTTCGATTCGCTTAGCGATTTCGATTTCGCCCTGACGTGTCAGAAGCTCAACAGTGCCCATTTCACGCATATACATGCGTACAGGATCTGTCGTTCGGCCGGCGTCTGATTCGACAGCGGCCAGTGCGGCAACCGCTTCTTCATCGGCTTCAACTTCTGCAGAGTCGCCTTCTGTCATCAGCAGGGTTTCTGCATCGGGGGCAACTTCGGTGACCGAAATGCCCATATCGTTGATCATTCGGATGATGTCTTCGACTTGATCCGGATCAGCGATATCTTGTGGCAGATGGTCATTAACTTCAGCATAAGTAAGGTAGCCTTGCTCCTTACCCCGTGCGATCAGTTCCTTGAGGCGTGACTGCTGCTGGGAGGTATCTGACATAGTTGCCCTTCAATGATGACAAAAGTGGAAAAATTAGCCCGACATTATAGCGATTGTGGGTGCTGAATTCTACAGATTGCAGATGCTTATACGGATATTTCATCTATTAAAAATAGACTATTTTTCAATGTCCTGGGAAAGGAATGCGAAATTACCGTTTTGGTTTGATCTGTAGCTGAATAGGTGGGGGTGAAATAAAAAAAATCAATGGTGATGTGGTTATTTTTCAGGCGTTTTTCTTAATCGACTACCTGCTTGCTGCATGATTAGTTTATTTAGCTGTGTTTTGTCGTCTGCATTGAGATGGGGTTGAGATTTAAGTAGTAGAATTTTTTTGTCAAGATGTCGTTCTTCTAATCGATTAAGGCAGTCAGTTAAGACCTGTTGTGCGTTATTCGAATCGATAATGGGGGCTTGATGCGCGATCTCGTTGAGTTGCTGAATTAGAGGTCTCAGCTGCTCGTTGTCCTGCCAGTCTACGGCGAGGATGCCAGGGGATACGCCGGGATTATCTTGCAGGTAACGGGTCAGCTGGTAAAGCAATTGTTCTGCATCATCGTCAGAGCCGGAGAGTGTCTCAAGATTGCCGCAATGGGGGGCTAGAGTCGGCAGATGAAGTAATATGGAAACTGCTTTAGTGCTAGGGTTGAAATGCACAGCCGAGCCGCCGGGTGGCGCAGGGCGTGATTTTTTATTGTCTTTGCCAAATTTCCGGTCTTTCTTATTAAAGCTATTTGTTTTGTTGTTACCGTAGTCCTGGTGGGTTTGTTCAGGCTGGTAATCGAAATAGCCATCTTCTTGATATACAGGCTCTTCAGGGTAGTAATTATGTTCAGGAGTCGTCGGAGTATTGGTTGCTTCCTGCAGGTTGTTAACGCTGATGAGCTGTTCCAGGCTGAGACCGGTAAGTTCGGATATTTTTTCCTGCATCATCTGCTTTAGAATGCCTGGCTGCATCTGATCGATCAGCGGAAGTGCTTCATTGCTGAAGCTGGCGCGGCCATCCAGTGAGTTCATGTCGGCCCCCTCTTCAAGGGTTTTAAAGAAGAAGTCGGATAGTGGGAGTGCCTCAGTGATTCGCTGCTCGAATTTTTCGCAGCCCTCTTGTCTGACCAGGCTGTCCGGGTCTTCTCCGTCCGGGAGGAAGAGGAATCTGGCTTGCTTACCGTCGGTAATTACCGGCATGGTAGTGTCCAGCGCCCGCTTAGCGGCTTTGCGCCCGGCCTGGTCGCCGTCAAAACAGAAGATTACCTCTGGCACCATTTTTAATAGTCGTTCCAGATGCTGAGCTGTTGTCGCTGTGCCTAGTGTTGCAACGGCATAACCAATGCCGTACTGAGCGAGTCCAACGACATCCATATAACCTTCAACAATTATGAGGCGGCTAAGGCTTTGATTGAATTTTCGTGCTTCATACAAACCATAGAGTTCGCGGCTTTTATGGAAGGTGTCTGTTTCGGGTGAATTAAGATATTTTGGTTTTTCGTCGCCTAGAACTCTACCGCCAAAGGCGATGACGCGTCCGCGCATGTCTCGAATAGGGAACATGATGCGCTCCCTGAAGCGATCATAGTAGCGTTCCGAGTCCTCTTTGTTAATGAGCATGCCGGCCAGCTCTAAGCGCAGTTTTGTGTCCTTATCACTGGCAAGTTTTTTTAACAGATTGTCCCAGCCGGGAGGGGCGTAACCGATACCAAATCGTGCAGCGAACTGGCCGGTAAGGCCTCGGTTTTTCAGGTAGTTAACTGCGGTTTCTTTGGTGGAGTGTTCGCGTAACTGCTGTTGATAATAGTCAGAGGCCTCTTCAAGAATTGCGTAGATATCCTTGATGCGCTGCTCGCGCTGATGATCAACAGGTCCCTGGGTTTTTGGTAGCTCGACGCCAGCTAATTTAGCTAGCTCTTCAACAGCCTCTGGAAAGCTGAGGCGGTCATGTTCCATCAAAAAGCCAAGCGAATTACCTCCGGCGCCACAACCAAAGCAGTAATAAAATTGTTTTTCATTATTAACGGTAAAAGAGGGGGATTTTTCTTTGTGGAACGGACAGAGGCCGGAATAGTTTTTACCAGTCCGTTTAAGCTTGACTCGTGCCTCAACGATATCAAGAACGTTGACGCGTGCGAGAATATCATCGATAAAGGCTTGCGGAATACGTCCGGCCATAATGAATAGCTACCTGCTGATTATGAGGGTCCAGCAGTTATTTTAACTATTTAGGCAGTTTTTGACGAGTTGGCTGATTGCACCCATGTCGGCGCGGCCTTGAACCTGGGGTTTGACCAGTGCCATAACTTTGCCCATCTCTTGCATACCTTGTGCACCGGAATCGGTTACTGCGGTATTAACAATAGCGGTAAGTTCGGCTTCTGTTAGCTGTTGAGGCAGGAACTCCTTGATGACAAGAAGCTCCTGCTGCTCAATATCGGCCAGATCATCACGACCGGCAGCGCTAAACTGCTCGATCGAATCGCGTCGCTGTTTTTGCATTTTATCCAGCGTCGCGAGAACTCGCGCATTATCCAGTTCAATACGTTCATCAATTTCGATGCGTTTGAGCTCTGACAGAATCATTCGGATAGTTGCTAGGCGCGGCTTATCTTTAGCGCGCATCGCTACTTTCATCTCATCACTGATGCGTTGCTTCAGTTCAGACATTCCGATCTCCTGGCAGTGTATTGCTGTTTAATGCGTGGTGAAGATCTTAGTACAGACGAACGCGACGCTGATTTTCACGCTGAACTTTCTTCAGGTGACGCTTAACAGCTGCAGCAGCCTTACGCTTACGGATAGATGTAGGCTTCTCGTAGAATTCACGACGACGTACTTCAGCCAGAACACCGGCTTTTTCGCAAGAGCGCTTGAAACGACGCAGAGCTACGTCAAATGGCTCGTTTTCTTTAACTTTAACTGCTGGCATATAAATACCTTTCCTTCTAAGAAAATTTGATGTCTGTTCCACTGAGTTTAGACTCAGCTGCCAATAAGGGCCGGTATTTTATTCTTATGGAACTGCAGTGTAAAGCCTAAATACGATGAAATGATTGTTAAATTGAAGGATAATGGCGCTCTTTTCAATAACCCAGTGACTTGAATCGCTGGCTTTTATCTGTATTTGTAGTGAGAGCAGTAACTGATGCGTGTGTTAGGAATCGAAACCTCTTGTGATGAAACCGGCGTGGCTATCTATGATAGTGAGTCCGGATTGCTGGGTGATGCCCTTTATAGTCAGGTGGCGGTTCATGCAGAGTATGGAGGCGTAGTGCCAGAACTGGCCTCCCGGGATCATGTTCGTAAGCTGTTACCCTTGGTGAATGAGGTGTTGGAGTCCTCAGGGACAGCGGCGGATCAGATAGATGCTGTTGCTTATACAGCTGGTCCTGGTTTGATTGGCGCTCTGATGGTGGGGGCATCGACCGGCAGGGCGATGGCTCTTGCCTGGGGAATTCCTGCCATAGGGGTTCATCATATGGAGGGGCATTTGTTAGCCCCGATGCTCGAAGAACATCCTCCGGAATTTCCTTTTGTCGCGTTATTAGTATCAGGAGGGCATACGCAGTTAGTGCAGGTAAACGCTATAGGCGAATATACTGTGCTGGGCGAATCATTGGATGATGCGGCCGGTGAGGCTTTTGATAAAGCTGCAAAAATGTTGGGACTCGATTATCCCGGTGGACCGGAAGTGGCTCGTCTTGCGGAAAAGGGCGATCGAAAGCGGTTTCGTTTTCCGCGGCCAATGACCGATCGTCCTGGCGTTGATTTTAGCTTTAGTGGCTTGAAAACCTTTACCCTGAATACAGCGAACAAGCATAGAGTGGATGGGGTGCTTTCGGAAACGGATCGTTGTGATATTGCTGCGGCCTTTGAAGAAGCCGTGGTTGATACGCTGGCTATTAAATGTCGACGCGCACTACAGCAAACCGGTTTTAAGCAGTTAGTCATTGCTGGCGGCGTCAGTGCGAATCAGCGTTTACGTGATCGATTGGAAGAGATGGTGAAGAAGGAGCGCGCGCAGTTGTTTTATGCCCGTCCACGTTTCTGCACAGATAACGGTGCGATGATTGCGTATGCGGGTTGTCAGCGTTTAATGGCTGGGCAAAGCAGTGACCTTTCTATTCAATGTCAGCCGCGCTGGCCGATGGACAGCCTGGAACCTATAAATCAGTCATAGCTCTTCTTATATTCAAAGGGGGCTCTCGCTGCCTTTCAATAACTTGCGAATATTCTGATGATGGGTTGCCAGAAGCAGGCAGCTCATTATGATAACCGGAAGTAAAACTTGTGGTGTTAATTGCCAGCAGATAACAGGGCTGACAAGTGACATGCCAACCGCTGCCAGAGAAGACGTCCTGCGAATGACTAAGAGAGAGAGCCAGATTGCACAGAGTGCAAGCCCCAGTCGATAGTCAAGCAGCAAACAGCTGCCTAACATCGTAGCGACACCTTTACCTCCCCCAAAACGCAGAAATATTGACCACACATGGCCGACCAATGCCGAGATGCCGACCAGAGCCTGGTTGAATAGTCCCAAATCAAGTTTCTGAGCAATCCATACTGCCAGCATCCCCTTACTGAGATCGCCCGTGAGTGTTAGGAGTGCTGCTGGTCGGTTTCCCATCCGTAGTACATTAGTTGCACCTGGGTTCCCTGAGCCCTGTTGACGGGGGTCGCCTATCCCCATAGAGTGGCAAACTAGAACGGCCGTGGGAATGGATCCCAGCAAGTATGCCGCTAACATTACGGTCAGCGTTGTGAAGGCGTCCGCTGCGATCATATTCTTTACCGTGGTTATGGAGTTGTATTTAAATAGCTAAGACATTTTATATAGCGTACTTAGGCTCAGGATGAAAGCTATTGGGTGCGTTAAAGGAGTTCAGGGATGAATAAATATATCGTTTTGATGCTGTTATTGCTGGCTGAAAATAGTATAGCTGGCTTTAGAATGGATGATGGTAGTCGAGTTGGTGCTGGTGATAATATCAGTCTTCTCTATGCTCAGTGGGGTAGGGAAGTGATGCGGGTTAGCAGTAAAAGAACCTGCAATCGTATTATTAAACTGAAGCGGGACTATTGTTCAACCCGCCGGCTTATCTGGCAACGTGATGGCCGCTATATGATGGTTCAGATTTCAGGTCAGATGATTATTAAAACGGGTTGGACCCGCTCGCAGAGAGAGCTTAAAACGGTTTTCTGAACCTCGCGAATAGACGTTTGAAATTAATTATAGTGTTGTAAGGGTTTTGTTTTGGATATTGTGTACATTGAGGGTTTAAAGGTAGAGACCGTTATCGGTATTTACGACTGGGAACGAGAGATTCGTCAGACCGTATGTCTGGATATCCAGATGGCAACTGATATTCAAGCGGCTGCCGCATCAGAAGATATCGACAATACCCTAAACTATAAAACGGTATCTGATCGACTCATAAGCTTTATTGAGACCAGTGAGTTTATGTTGGTAGAAACTATGGCTGAAGAGATTGCGCAAATTGTATTGAACGAGTTTGGTGTGCGTTGGATGAAACTGAAGCTGGGTAAGCCAGGTGCAGTACCTGCCGCCAGAGATGTGGGCGTAATTATTGAACGGGGAGAGCGCTTCTGATGGCTCAGGTATTTGTCAGTATCGGTAGTAATACTGAGCGTGAATTCTATATTGAAAGTTGTCTTGATGCGCTGGATGCACAGTTTGACAAGCTGGAGCTTTCTTCGGTTTATGAAAGTGAGCCCGTTGGATTTGACGGAGACAGTTTCTATAATCTGGTTGCTTCTTTTACAACGGCATTGTCGGTCGGAGAGCTCAGTAGGAAGTTGAAGCAGATAGAGGACGAAAATGGTCGTTGTCGAA
>JAIBDA010000008.1 GCA_024679635.1 Amphritea sp.
ACCAGGTGATGAGGTGCATTTCCGATCTCTTTGACATCGTAAAGCTCACAATCTATGGCGATGCGTGCTCCTTCGATTCTGGGTAGCGCACTATTGTTGAAAGGTACGAGTGCCAGCCCTGCATGTTGTACTTCGGATTCGTTTTCAGGTAACTCTTGCGACGTTTGAGTCAGCTTTTCTGCTTGTTCGCTATGGGCCAGATGAACCACAAAATGTTGGCGTGCGATTATATTGTTATAGGTGTCTTTATTTGTTCCATCGGTCTTCTTACCAATTGAGAACATTAAAATGGGAGGGTCATTGCAAACTGCAGTAAAAAATGAAAAGGGGGCAAGGTTGTAGCCACTATCAGCGTTCTCACTGAGTACCCAGGCAACGGGGCGAGGTAAAATTGACTGAGTCATAGTGAAATATGCTTTGTTAGCAGACAGCTCAGAAAAATCAATATCCATGTAAGGGGCTCTGTTCAGGAGATAAGAAGAGTGAGTGGTAAAGATACAGTAATTAGGTGAGATTTTGTGCTATAGAGCAGTGTTTATATGAAGTCTGCTTTAGGAGGGAGGTTTCTCTAAGGCTCTTGCTGAGTATGTAGTGGGTAGTTTTACTTAATTAT
This sequence comes from Amphritea sp., assembly GCA_024679635.1. The sequence goes on from JAIBDA010000008.1 coordinate 614, forward strand.
TACAAGCTTCTTTCGGGTACTTTGTGTTCTATATAGCCTGCAGCGTTGATAGTGGGTGGATCCTGAATTAGCAATATTGATGAATGTATTTCCCCTTTTTTATAATGTAGAAACTAGTTTAGTGGTGGAGTTTGTCTTAGCTTCTGAGTAAGGATTATAAAGTCAGGCTAATGATGCTTAAGCCAAACGAATGCTCGTGATCTGCTTCGTACTGCCTCCCTACAATAAACAATTATCTTCGATTCCATTCGTCGATTTTACGGTTAGGTCATAACAAACACTGACGAGTGACTTCAAATTTTTCATGCCGTTCCTTTGTTATAAAAGCTAATAAACGATGTTTTTTCGTATTCGCATTGGAGAACGTTGGTTTTTTTACGAATTATTACTTTTATTCTAATCATTATTTTTCATAGAGTTACAAGCCGTTGCTGGTGAAACGATAAAATAATTAATAGAACAGCCACAGAGGCTATTGACGGTAATGATTTAATTGTCTAAAAATAATAGAACGATCGATCGATAAGGTTAATTTGATATGAACTCAGAAACAGGAAGTAAGCTAGGCAGACCGGCGTATGCAAGTCGGAACGGTGTACGTAACAGGCGTGAAGAATTGCTTGAAACCGCAGCGGGATTGTTTTCAGAAAAAGGATTTCAGGGAACATCAATAAGAGAAATAGCTAAGCAGATGCAAGTTAGCGTTTCGAACTTATACCACTACTTCAATAACAAAGAAGGTTTGTGGATGGCATTGCTGGAATATTCAATTCAGGAGCTTCCCGCCCGTCTTGAAGAGGCTGTTGTACAGGGGGACTCCCCTTTAGATGCTTTTAAGCGCCTTGTTTACGAACACTTACATCAGTCGACTCTGCATCAGCGTGAATCACGCATGTTTCTGATTGAAAACGATGAGTTATCGGAAGAAGGACAGCGTATGAACAGGAAAATTCAGATGAGAATTCTGAATATTTATGTAAAGCAGCTAGAGCGTCTCCAATCGGAGGGGTTGGTAAGAACAAATAATTTGAAAATTATGGCATTCAACATTCTCGGTGTTATTAACTGGCATCTTCGTTGGTATCGGGCAGATGGCTCTATGCGGGCAGAAGAGGTTCATAAAGAGATTGTCGATTTTATTTTACATGGTGCGGTGCCTTCTAGCGCAACGTAAATAATGTAACCCAAATAAAAAAAATAAATTCAGGGGGACCTATGGGGTACACCATTGATATTGATACAGGTGGTACTTTTACTGACGGTTTTATTGCTAACGGTGAACAGTTTCAGTCTGTAAAAACACCAACGACACCGCATGATCTAACGCAGTGTTTTTGGGAATGTATTAAATCTTGTGCGAGCGCGTTCGAGCTTTCGGAACAGCAATTGCTTATGAATACTGATGTTATTCGTTTTTCAAATACCATTGGTACTAACTCAATAATTCAGCGCGATGGTAGTAAGGTGGGTTTGCTGCTGACTCAGGGAACAGAGTCTCTGGCACCTACCGTTGACCCGGAAGTAAAGTCACCTTTGGTTCAACCGGACATGGTGATTGCTATTGAGGAAACGACAGATGCAGCTGGTAATGTGGTGCAGCAACCGGATGCCAGACAAGTACTCGATTCGGCTCAGTCACTGTTGGACAATGGTGCACGTTGCTTAGTAGTTTGCTTGGAAAATAGCGAATTTAATGCTGAAAATGAGCGCAAAATTCGTGAAATCATCAAGCGGGAATATCCGAAAGACTATCTGGGGTCAGTTCCAGTATTTATCAGCTCTGAGATCAGCTATCGCAGGGGGCATCTTCCGCGTATCAATGCAGCTGTGTTGAATGCTTATATTCATGGAAAATTGACTCGGTTGCTCTATAAAGCGGGTGAACTGCTACGTAATAACGGCTTTCCTGGTCAGTTATTGATTGGTCACAATAATGGTTCTGCTGCCCGTGTTGCTAAAACACGTGCTATTGATACCTATAACTCTGGTCCGGCAGCGGGTCTGATCGGTGCGCAATCAATCGGAGCTAAATACGGAGCGTCTTACACTCTGTCTGCTGATATGGGGGGGACTTCTTTTGATATCGGTTATGTCAAAGATCAGCAACCCAGCTACTCCCTGAACCCTGATGTTGAAGGCTTTGAGTGTAATTTGCCAATGCTGGCTATTCGTGCGCTGGGTATTGGTGGTGGATCAATCGCATCAGTCGTTGATGGTCTTTTGCAGGTGGGACCTCAGTCTGCCGGAGCGCTGCCGGGGCCTGCTTGTTTCAATTTGGGTGGTACTCTGCCAACCGTTACAGATGCGAACCTGATATTGGGGCTGCTCGATCCAGATAACTTTTTGGGTGGCACTAAATCCCTGAACACCGATAGAGCATATGCTGCAATTAGCAGTCATGTAGCAGGGCCTCTGGGTATTAGTGTTGAAGCAGCCGCCTTGCGTATCAAACAGTTCGTAGACCAGGCCGTAGGCCAGGCCATAGATGAGCTTTGTCGTAAAGAAGATATGCCTGTCGCTGAGGCGATGATGGTGATCTATGGTGGTGCAGGTCCTCTCCATGGCTGCAATATTGCATCTGAAGCGGGTGTTAGAAAAATAGTCATTACACCTTACTCTGCGGTGTTCTCAGCATTTTCTTCGTCACTGATAGATGTCGGTCATGTATACCACAAATTGGCCCAGCTACCGCTGGCTGTAACAACTGACTTTAGCGCTTTACATGAGTCAGTGATGACTATGCGTAACCGTGCGATTCAGGATATGCGGGGTGAAGGGTATCAGAAAGATGCCCTGATATGGTCGATGGAACTGGTTGTTGAGAATACCGGCACCCACCGAGAGGAACGTATTCTGGTACCGCTGGATAACTTTGAGCAGCGTTTGGATATTAGTGGACTACGTGAAGCTGCTGTTGCCAAGCTGGGTGCAGACGTTAATGACGACATTATGCTAGTCAGTGTTGGTCTGCAGGTATACGCCGAGATTCCTCACTATGAACAGGCTCAATATCCACGTTCTGAAGTGGATGTTTCTGAAGCTATCTTTACCCAGCGCAAGGTGATACTCGAAGCTGGTCAAGCGGGACAGTCAATTGCGGTATACGACCATGCCAAGTTGGATCATGGCCACCAGTTAAGTGGTCCGGCGATTGTTGAATCAGACCAGACAACGGTGTTAGTTAACGCAGGTTGGTCCCTGACTATTGATGAATATCGTAATGCCGTTTTACAGTTTGAGGAGGGCGTAGTATGAAAGTTCGTATGACTGAAACCCTGGAAATCTGTCTGGAACAGGAAGCCTGGATTTGTAATCGTTGCAATCACGCTCTTGGGTCAGCTCACGAGAATTATAAACACCATTGCCTGGTTGCTGAAATCCCTGTTGAAGAAGCGCACCCTCCAATGATTGATGATCAGGTGTACTCGTTTACTCCTGATACAAATTATTGCCGGCTGCTGGAATTTTATTGTCCCCAGTGTGCCGTCATCATAGAAAACGAATACCTGCCGCCGGGCCATCCGATTACACATGATATTGAAGTTGATATTGCTCAGATGAAAGCCTGGCACGAAGGTAACTCTAATGGCTAACCAACAAACATTCAGTGAATCTATACGGACTTCAGCGGTGGAGGGACGGCGTATTTTGATGCCTCTGATCGATAATCTATTGCCTCGTATCGCATCGATTTCACAGCAAGAACTGATGGCTGATCCGGCTCAGTGGGGGCGAACTATCATGCAAACCAATGATTTGGTTGGCGGCGATACTATTGCCATCTGTGTTGACCCTGATATTACTTTGACCGGTTGTGGAGCAAAGCTGAATTGGGACGGGGATGCCAAGGTATGTGTGGGTGAGATCAGCATTTCAGATGGCCTGGATACAGAAGCTTTAAGCGATTATCTGCAGATGCTTGAAGGCGTTGTGCGGTCGCCGCTACGAAATAAACCTTGTGCGGTTGCCATGCTTGGACCAGCGACTTTGGTGAGTCGACTGTTTCAGGAAGTCCCATCAAAGGCACGCTTTAATGAAATAAAAGGGCATCTGACGGCGCTGGCAGAGACTCTCTGTGCATTACGGCCTGAACTGATCCTGTTTATTGAAGACGAAGCGGTTCTCAGCCAGGCAAACCTGCAAGATTTACGGCGCATCTATAACACTTTGAATAACGTTGCCGGGTACTACGAAGTCAGTAGCGCGTTGCTGACAGATTCAGTAACACCGGAACAAGTTCAGGCGTTATCAAAGTTAAAACTGGATGCATTGTTGGTGAGTGAGATACAAAGCGGTGATGCTCTGCAGGGATTACTGGAAGCTGCCTCAGAATGGTCTTTAGTGGGACTGTCATTACCTACTGACCCTGAACAGGCTCGTTCCCTGCTTGATCATATAGATACAGTGGGGGCTGTTGCCCCTTCACAACTTTTCTACATCACACCGGGACAGCTGCCACAGGATTGCGATCTGGAGCAGGTGCGTGAAGTGAACAGACAGGTCAGCGCTGGCCAGTGCTAACCAGAGGATAACGATTATGAGTTTTAGAATTGGTGTCGATATAGGCGGCACATTTACAGACTTTAGCTCCATCAATGATAAAGGCGAAGTGCTTACTTTTAAAACGCCTACTACACATTATGATTTATCAGTGGGGTTCATGCGGGGTATTCGTGAATTGGCAAAGCGCTATCAGCTATCGTCAGCGGATTACCTGGAGGAGACAAAAGCGCTTCGCTACTCTACAACTATTGGTACCAATGCGCTGATTGAGCGTAACGGGCCAAAACTGGGGCTTATCACTACTGCTGGCTTTGAGGATACGATCCATATTGGTCGTTCCCGGAGCTGGGCCGATGGTTTGCCGGAGCATCAAAACCGCGACCTGGGTCGGATTGAAAAACCAGAGCCCCTGATTACACCGGATATGATTGTGGGTGTGCGTGAGCGGATTGACTGTAACGGTAAAGTGATAAGCCCTCTATCGCGTGAAGAGATTCTGGAAAAGTTACAGATTCTGGTCGATCGTGGAGCAATGGGCTTTGTTGTCAGCTGCCTCTGGTCTTTCGTAAACCCAGAGCATGAGAAGATGATTAAGCAGGTGATCGAGGAGGAATACCCTGAGGAATATCTGGGGGCGATGCCGGTTACCCTGTCCAGCGAAATTTCACCTAAAGCTGGGGAATATACTCGTACGATGACCAGTGTGGTGAACGCCTATATTCATTCGATCATGACTGATGAAATGAGTCGCCTGGGTAACGAGCTGCGGGATGAAGGTTTTAAGCAGCCGCTGGTGCTGGTTCATAATACCGGTGGTACTAAGAAAGTTTCCCGTACCAAAGCTGTACTGACACATAATGCCGGCCCGGTAGCGGGTATGCATGGTTGTGCCACGTTGGGTGAACTGACAGATAATAATAATATTATCTTTACAGATATGGGCGGTACTTCTTTTGATATCGGCGTGATCGTTAACGGCGAGCTGCGCGCTCATGACTTTATTCCGGTTATTGACCGTTGGCGTACTAATATCCCGGCGATTGAAGTGAAATCGATCGGGGCTGGTGGTGGCTCTATCGCTTGGTTAAACGGGCTGATGGATAATGCCCTTGAAGTCGGTCCGCAATCGGCCGGTTCAATGCCAGGCCCTGCATGTTATGACAAGGGTGGTGAAGAGCCGACAGTAACGGATGCTGATATCGTGCTGGGTTATCTAAACCCAGATAACTATCTGGATGGCGATATGATGCTGGATCCAGACCTCAGTTACAGTGTTATAGAGGAAAAAATTGCGTTACCTCTTGGCATCAGCGTGCTGGAAGCCGCCCATCGTATGCGTACTCTGGTCGATGCGCGTATGGGACAGGAGGTATTTAATGAGGTTGCGCTGCGTGGACATGATCCCCGTAAGTTTGTTGCCTTTGCCTGTGGTGGGGCTGGTGCTGTGCATGCTTGTGGGTTTGCGCCTTACATGGGGACTACTCAGGTAATCGTTCCAGCCGTCTCATCGGTATTTGGCGCATTTGGCGCATCGACTATGCAGATTAAACAAGTCTGGGATATCTCCCGAGCGATGAAGCTGTTTCAGTGGAACACGCAGAGCTATCTTGATGATTTTGAAGCCTTCAATAACATCGTCAATGATCTGAAGGATGCTGCTCGTAGAGACCTTCTGTTGGAAGGCTTTGCGGAAGATAGCATTCACTTTGAATTGGAACTGGATATGCGTTACGGCAGCCAGTACAACCTGACCAAAATTAAAGCACCCTCCCTGAATTTGAACGCAGGCTCAGACGTTGAAAACCTCTGTAATGAGTTTGAACAGCAATATAGTGAAATTTACTCCCCAGAGGCCTCCTTCATTGATGGTGGTATCAATGTTGAGTGCTTCTACCTTAGTGCTTTTGTTGAAGATCCGATAGCGGATCTGAATAGTCATGACAGTGTGGGGTCTACACCGAATGATGAAGCGTTCCAAGGCCATCGTCCGGCCTGCTTTGATCCGGTAGAAGGTTTGATTGATACGGCCGTTTACAACTGGACCGATCTCCGCCCCGGCAACCTGATTGAAGGACCGGCCATTATAGAAGCGCCTGAAACAACCTATGTGATCGAGCCCAACTGGTTTTACCAGATGGATGCGTACCGTAATGGCGTATTGAACCTGAAAAGTCAGTGAGCAGAGAGGGGATAACGAGATGACTACACAAATTACGACCCGTTATGGACGAGATCATGAGCTAGTACAGCGTCTTCGCCCGGAGCCTCAAACGGCCCGGGAGGCCGAAGGCCTGGATAATATGGATGATCTGGAATTTGAGATTATCCAGCATAAGCTCAATATGATCGCTTTTGAGGGTAAAGAAATAACCCAGAAATTAGGTGCTTCAACAGCGATGCGCTGGGGAGATGTCGCCTTTGGTATTTACACCGCGAAAGGTGATTTGGCGATCTGTGCAACAGGTATCTATCACCATGCCGTTCTGAGTCAGTTGCCGGTTAAATATATCGTCAAACATTACGTAGAAGAAGCGTCCGTAGGTCTGAAGGAAGGCGATTCCTTCTTCTACAACGATCCATTCTATGGCGGTGTACACAATGCCGATATGGGACTCTGTGTGCCCTTGTTTGATGGTGATGAAATAGTTGGTTTTGTCGGTGCTGCAGTACACACCGGTGAGTGTGGGGGTTCTGAGCCCGGCGGTATGGTAAACGGCGCTACATCCCGCTATGACGAAGGCCTGCTGGTACCACCTATTAAAATTGGTGAAGACTTTGTACTAAAAGAAGACCTGCTGGCGATGCTGGCCACTATGACTCGTGATCCACGTACGATGATACTGGATATTAAAGCGCGCCTGGCTGCGGCTCGTATTGCTGAGCGCCGTATCAAAGAAGTATTGGAAGAAAAAGGTGGCACGTTCTTTATTGGAGCTTTACGCCGAGTGCTTGAACGTACAGGCCAGGGGGCGAAGAAGAAAATCTCCATGATGCATGATGGTATTTATCGTCAACCACGATTCATGGACTCGGTTGGGCCTGAGTCAGCGTTATTAAAAATTAATCTTGAGTTAGAAAAACGAGGTGATCGTTTAACTATTCGCTTATTAGGTTCATCCCCACTGTTGAAGGAACGACCTACGAATAGTTACTTCCAGGGCATTCTGGGGCTGGCGATGGTGTATTTTTGTGGTTGGTTGTTTCATGACCTGCCAGCTAACAACGGGCTGCTTGAAGCGATTGACTGGGAGTTTCCTGAGGATAGTTTCGTTAATGCTCAGGGGGATGTACCTGTCTCTTATGCGCCAGCAACTCAGGTATGTTTCACTCAGGGAATGTTTATGGCTGGTGCCCGGATGATGTACAGCATGGATCCGAAACGGGCAGTAGGCGCCTGGTATACCGGCTTCGCGGTAACAGTATATGGCGGTCTTAATCAGTGGGGTGAACCTATCGCAGATATTACCCCTGAGATCAATGCGACGGGTGCAGGCGGTCGTAGCGATATGGACGGTGTAAATGCTGCGGGTGCTTATTTTGCCACTATGAGTGATTGTGGTGATGTAGAAAGTACTGAAGCTGATCGACCATTTCTCTATCTATTTCGTAATTTCTACGACAACTCTTATGGTCATGGTAAATACCGTGGCGGCTCGGGGGTTGGTTTTGGCTTGATGATTCATGGTGTACCAGGTCTCGCTGTAGGCAGTATGGGGTTTGGTTCACACTTTCCGACAACGTTAGGTATTTTTGGTGGTCGCGCAGCGCCTCCGGTTTTTACCCGTGTGGTAAATGGCGGCAACATGCAAGAACGATTGGCTGCTGGTGACCAGTCTCTGCCTCATCGGATGAGCGAACTGTACGGTGAGACGACCGATCATGAAGGAACGCCTGTTTATGGCAATGTCAGTGCTCCCCCTTCTTTGATGGAAGAGGGCGATACTCTGTATGTACCTATTACTGGTGGTGCGGGCTATGGCGATGTTCTGGAGCGCGAACCTGAAGCGGTGGTTAAAGATCTCCGCGATGGTTTAGTTAATCAGCAGGCCGCGGAAATGGTATACGGAGTCATTACCAGCCCGGATACGCTTAATCTGGATGCGACAGCAACCGCAGAGCGGCGTCAGCAGATGCTAAATGCGCGGAAGTTACGAGCGAAACCTTACGCGGAATTTGTCAAAGAGTGGGAGAAGCAGTCTCCGCCAGAGTCGATCCTGCAATATTACGGTGATTATCCGAATCCGGGTCTTGCAGTACAGGGAGTGTAATTATGGAGTCCATAACTACACTGCACGACCTTCTGACAGAACAGGCCCGGCAGTTGGGTGAGCAGACGTTTGTGCACTTCCAGAACCAAGAGATAAGTTATACCTCATTAGAGGAAAACTGTACGCAGCTTGCGGCAGGTCTTCAGGAATTAGGCCTGGTAAAAGGAAGCCATGTTGCGGTAATGCTCAATAACCGGCCTGAATACCTGATGCTGGATTTTGCGATCAGTAAACTGGGTGGTGTTGAAGTACCGATAAATTGCGCTCACAAAGGTGATCTGCTGACTTATATGCTGGATCAGTCAGACAGTCAGGCGATTATTATTGAAGGGTGTTTTGTTCCGCAACTGAGTGAGATTATTGAACAGTTACCGACGCTCGAGCTGGTAGTGGTTCTGGATGGTGAAAAGCCTGCCTATAAAGGGAAGCAGGTACTCAGTTTTAAACGATTGCAGGAGTCTGTTCGTGCTTTTGAAGACGTTGCAGTTTCAGAATCTGATCCGTTTGCAATCCTTTATACTTCAGGTACGACAGGGCCTTCAAAAGGAGCTGTATTGCCTCATCGCTATGCTTTGTCTATGGCACAAATGATCAGTGAGAAGGCCCGATATGATGCAACTGACTGCCTCTATAACGTACTACCTCTGTTCCACGGCAATGCTAAGTTACTCTCCACATTACCGGCCTTGATGGCCGGTGCCCGGATGGTGCTTGGTGAGCGTTTTTCTGCCAGTCAGCTATGGGTTGATGTTAAGCACTACGGCTGCACTGAATTCAATTATATTGGTAGCATTCTGGCTATTCTGATGAAAGCTGAAGAGCTCCCTGATGATGCAGATAATTCACTGCGAGTAATGATTGGAGCAGGTGCCAGCCCAGACCTTCACACTGCCTTTGAAAAGCGTTTTGGTGTATCGCTTATAGAAGGTTATGGCATGAGTGAAATCGGAATCCCTATCATTAGTACTCTTGATGATAGTCTGCCGGGTTCCTGTGGCAAGCTTCATCCAGATTATGAGGTGAAGTTACTGACGGATAGTGGTGAGCCTGCAATGGTGAACGAGCCAGGTGAGTTATTGATTCGCCCCCGTAAACCCTGGTCAATGATGCTCAGTTATTACAATAAGCCTGAAAGTACCGTAGCCGCCTGGCAAGACCTATGGTTCCACACTGGAGACTATCTGCAGCGTGACGCTGATGGTTACTTCTATTTCGTCGACCGTAAGAAAGATGCTATTCGCCGACGTGGTGAAAACATCAGTTCATATGAGGTTGAAAGCCAGATCAATAGCTATCCGGATGTTCTTGAATCAGCGGCTATTCCAGTACCTTCTGAGGTTGGCGAAGATGAAGTGATGGTTTGTGTAGTAGCGAAATCAAATCGGATACTCGCCCCTGAAGCTCTGTATGAATACTGTCGGGAACACATGGCAGATTTTATGTTGCCTCGTTATATCCGTGTACTTAAGGAAATCCCTAAAACGCCAACCCAGAAGGTTCAAAAGTATCAGCTTCGTGGAGAAGGTGTCACTGCGGATACCTGGGATGTGCTGCAATCAAAAATAGGGAAAGCCTCATGACAGCGAATACAGGAAATCCATCAGAGACAGATTTGCCGTTGTTGAATACATCAATAATTGCGTTGGCTGATGACAACTTTCAGATTAAGGGAGGGCAGTGTGTTCACTGTGGTCAATTGCACTACCCTTATTCGGAATTTTGTATGAGTTGTGGCTCGGCTGTTGCTGAACGCGCTTTTGCAACAGCAGGAAAAGTATACAGCTTTACTACTGTCCAGATGAAGGCGCCATACGGACTTCCGGAACCCTACACCGTGGGTTATATCGAATTGAAGGAAAATGGATTAAGAGTGTTTGGTCTGTTTTCTCCAGATACTGCCCGACAGGTAAAGATAGGTGTGGACGTTGAAGTTGAAGTACAGCCGATAGGGCTGAACAGTCAGAAGCAACCCTGCCTTCGCCCTGTATTTACAGTGGTTAGCAAGGAGGATGGGTAATGAGTGATATCTATGTGGCTGGCGCGGGAGTGACCAGTTTTGCCAGGCACTTCGATCAGTCTCTTAATCAGCTCGCCTTAGAAGCAGGGCAGGCGGCTCTTAAAGACGCAGGTGTATCTGGCAAAGACGTTGAAATTGGTTACTTTGCCAATGCGTTGGCGGGCAGACTCTTTGGTGACTCAACCCTGGGACAGCCGGTATTTGCTGCGCTGGGTATAAATAAGGTCCCCATTCTTAATGTAGAAAATGCCTGCACTTCTGGTTCTTCTGCTTTTTATCTTGCTTGCCAGTCAATACGCAGTGGTGAAGCTGATATAGCATTGGTAATCGGTGCTGAGAAAATGTGTGTGTCTCAGATGGGACTGCTTAATTCAGGTGATACTGATGGTGATGCCTTGTTGGGTCTGGTGCCGCCGGCGAGCTTTGCGATGCGTGCACAGCGACATATGCATGATTACGGCACTACTCTGGAGCAATTAGCCATGGTGTCCGTTAAGAATCGGGACCATGCCCAGCTCAACCCGATAGCTCAGTATCGTACACCGATTGATATTGAGCAGGTTCTCAATTCACCAATGGTGTCAGACCCTCTGACACGGTTACAGTCCAGCCCTATTGCCGATGGTGCTGCAGCCCTGGTGATCTGTAATGCAGCAGTTGCGAAGAAGTTAGGGGCGACGGCACGGATTTGCGCTGCGGTACTTTGTTCCGGGGACTATATGAACCCCCAGAGCTTTACTCGCTGGCAGACTGATTATCGTGGTGCACTTGAAGCATATGAAAAGGCTGGACTTGGCCCAGAGGACCTGGATCTGGTTGAGTGCCATGACGCGTTTTCAATTTCTGAACTGATGCATTACGAGGCCCTTGGGTTGTGTGATATCGGTCAGAGTGGTGCGTTTATAGAGTCGGGCGCCACTAGATTGGGAGGGCGTATACCGGTGAATGTTTCTGGTGGATTGCTGAGTAAGGGGCATCCTATCGCGGCTACGGGGGTCGCACAGATTGCTGAACTGTTATATCAGCTTCGCGGCCAGGCTGGTGAACGACAGGTGAAGGGAGCTCGTGTGGGGCTGGCTCACTGCATGGGGGGAGATCAGGCAGCGGACACCAAGTCATACAGTCTGGTGGTCTTATCTGTGTGATTTTACTGCAATAAAAATAATAGGGTATGAAGCAATGGATAGAGTAAAGAATAAAGTATGTCTGGTTACCGGTGGTGCGAATGGTATCGGGGAAGCTATTAGCCGTCTGTTGGCTCAGGAAGGCGCAACGGTTGTTATTACCGATATTGCCGATGAGAAAGGTCTGCAGCTGGCAGAAGAACTCACTCAGGCAGGGACTACAGCTTACTATCGTCATCAGGACGTCACTAATGAAGAGCAGTGGAAAGCTTTATTTGACTGGCTTGAAACTGAAGTAGGTCGGCTGGATGTGATGGTTAATAATGCGGGTGGCGGAACCTATAACGATTTGGAAACGTTGTCTCTCTCTGACTGGCGCCAGATTATGGCTTTGAATGTCGATAGTGCTTTTCTGGGTACCCAGAACGCTGTTGCATTGATGAAGAAGGGTGGCGGTGGCTCAGTTATCAATATGTCATCTGTGGGTGGTTTAGTTGGCTCACCAAATTTAGTCGCTTACTCGGCTGCTAAAGCGGCGGTAAAACTATTTTCTAAATGTGCAGCAATTCATTGCGGGCAGCAGGGTTACAACATTCGTGTTAATACCGTACACCCTGGCTTGATCAAAACTGAAGCCGGTATGGATATGGCAACAAAAGCAACCGGTATGAGTGCCCAGGAAGCGGAAGCTGCGTTTACGACCCTGCACCCAATTGGCCGCCTGGGGGAACCTGTGGAAATTGCAGCCATGGTGTTGTTTCTGGCTTCAGATGAGTCGGGGTTTGCCACAGGAGGAGAGTTCGTTGTTGATGGTGGTTATACCGCTATTTAATGCAATTGCTATCGGCAAATCTGAACATAATGCAGAGAGCTTTGATGATGAATGTATCAAGTACAAGTCCTGAAGAACTGGCTCAGAAAGTGGCTGACGCTATGGCTAAGGTTGATCGGGTATCCGCTCAGATGGGTGTTGATCGTGTAGATATTGGGCCGGGTTATGCTCGTATGACGCTGACAGTGGATGAAAGCATGACGAACGGTCATGAGATTTGTCATAGCGGCATTCTCTTTACACTGGCAGATATTAGTTGTGCTTATGCGGCATGTTCGCAGAATAGAAATAATCTGGCGCAAAACCTGAACATTCAACTTATCTCTCCTGTAACCGTAGGTACGCGCTTGTTCTCCTACGCAAAGGAAGTCAGTCAGGTGGGGCGTACAGGTATTTATGATGTCGAGATCACAGATCAGCATGGTAGCCAGGTTGCTTTAGTACGCTGCCAATGCCGGACCATACAAGGCGTAATTTTGGAGATATAACCTGTCGCACAGATATTTGTATGAGTTTATTTTCGCTTATTAATTTATCGATCGTTCGATTATAGGGCGGCGATTAATATCGACCATATCGGAATCTAGTAAAACAAAATAAGAAAGAGGTTTCCCAATGATGGAAAATTTATTACCCAGTAAGCGCAACAGACGCTTCAATGTTCTCAGCCCGATAGGTGGCGCTTGCCTCTGTGTGCTATCGATGGGAGCACAGGCTAAGCAGTTAGAGCTTAATGAAGCATGGCAGATGGAGATTGATACTATCGTGTCATATGGAGCAGCCTGGAGGGTTGAAAGTGCTGATCCAGATAATCTTCTAGACCCTAATGCGGATGACGGAAATCGTAATTTTGATAAGGGATTGATTTCTAATCGAGCAAGCTTCTTAACCGATATAGATATCAGTGATGGTGATAAGGGTCTGTTTATGCGAGTAAACGGCTTCTATGACGACGAGTACCATAGCTCAACCGATCATGATTCTCCTGCCACTTATAACAGTGGCCCAATGTACGGTGGCACCGCAGGTAGCAACCGTGCTTTCGCTAAAGATACAACCGGTCAGCATGGTGATGACTTACGTTTACTGGATATGTTTTTCTATTCAAATTTTGCCATCGGTGATCACGATGCGAATTTGCGTATCGGTCGCCAGGTTGTGAGCTGGGGTGAAAGTCTGTTTATTCAGAACAGTATTAACAGTGCTAATCCGGCAGATGCCTCAAAGGCGAATGTTCCCGGGATCGAGATTAAAGAGATCCTCCTTCCCGTTAGTATGATTTACGGCCAGGTTGATCTGAATGATCGATGGAATGTTGAAGCTTATTATCAGTTTGAATGGGAAAAGACAGAGATTGATGCTGCAGGTAGCTATTTCAGTAGTAATGACATGCTGGATGAAGGTGGTGATTCGTTGCTGGTACCGCATCCGTTTACTGCCGGTGCGTTGTTTCCTCTTCCCCGGTCTCATGATCGAACGCCTTCAGACTCCGGGCAGTGGGGGGTGGCGTTGCATTACATCGTACCAGAGCTGAATGATACTGAGTTTGGCTTTTATGCGATGAATTACCACAATAAAACGCCTGAACTGATAGTCGATGGCAGTAACCCGATGGCTCCAAATTATTACCTTGAGTATCTGGAAGATATCAGACTGTATGGCGTCAGCGCAGGTACAACCTTAGGTGATACGAATGTTGGTATCGAGGTTTCTTATCGAGAGAATCAGCCTGTAGCGACCGCTCATCCAGCGATGGCGGCAGTACCATATACACGTACTGATATGCTTCAGACACAGGTGTCATTTGTTCACCTTACTGGCCCTACAGCGCTGGCGGATAACATCACTTTGATGGGTGAAGCTGCAATGACTCATGTACCAGGATTGACCGATGAGGAGATCTTTGGCGCGGATAAATCTGCTTGGGGCTATACATTGAGCAGCTCTCTTGAATACAACAGTGCATTCCCAGGTATTGATTTAAAAGTACCAATGATCATCTCCCATGGTGTGGAAGGTGTATCGGCTTCTGCAGCGTCTGGGTTTGTTGAAGATGTCAAAAAAGTCACTGTTGGTGTTGAAGCAACCTATTTGCGAAATCTCGAAGCATCCCTTAAGTACACAACCTTCTTTGATGGTGGAGATAGCAACGTACTGCGGGACCGTGATTTTGTTGCCTTCAATTTGAAATATGGTTTTTAAGAGATTCAGGAGTCAGACTAATGATTAAACAGCATAAATATGCAGTGATGTTACTACTTGCAGCAGTGTCAATTCCTGCAATGGCCGCAGTTTCCGAACAGGATGCTCAGCGCTTACAGAATGAACTTACACCATTAGGAGGAGAACGAGCGGGTAATTCTGACGCCACTATACCGGCATGGCAGGGAGGACTTAACGTGGTTCCGGCCAACCTTCAGTATACCGGCCCTGGTGCACATCATCCGGACCCTTTTGCGGGGGATACCCCATTATTCACCATCACGGTAGATAATATTGAGCAACACAAGGACAAACTCACGCCAGGGCAGCAGGCAATGTTCCGGAAATATCCTGACTCATTCCGAATGCAGGTTTTTCCATCACGCCGAACCCAGGCTGTACCTGAATGGGTAACTAAAAACACCAGTGAAAATGCACTCACAGCGACACTGGCTGATGGCGGAAACGGTGTTGACGGCGCCTTCGGAGGAATTCCTTTCCCGATTCCTGGTTCCGGGCAGGAGGTGATTTGGAATCATCTGTTGCGCTGGCAGGGTGAAGCCCGGTTGCGTGAAAGTGATTCTTTTGCGGTGCACAGGAACGGCGATATCGCCTATGGCGAAGACGCCAGCGTTGAAGTTTTTCCATACTATAACCAAAACAGTTCCCAACAAACTTTTGATGAGAACTACTACATGGTGATTACAAAGACTCTGCAGCCTATCCGTAAGAAAGGAGAAGTTGTGTTGGTTCAGGACCCAATTAACCAGGTAGAGACTCCGCGTAAGGCTTGGCAGTATATTCCCGGTGCGCGTCGGGTCCGCCGAGCACCGACTGTGGCATATGATACACCGGCACCATTTTCCAGTGGTTTGTCGACCTATGATGATATCTTCATGTTCAATGGTGCAATCGATAAGTATGACTGGAAATTGGTTGGTAAAGAGGAAATCTATATTCCGTATAACAACTACGAAATGGATAACCCCGACTACAGTTATGAGTCAATTCTGACACCAGGCCATATGAATCAGGAGTTGGTACGTTATGAGTTACATCGTGTTTGGAAAGTAGAAGCGACGCTAAAAGAAGGTCAGCGTCATCTCTATAGCAAGCGCGTAATGTACTTTGATGAAGATAGCTGGATCGCTGCATTGTCTGATAGCTATGATGCACATGGTGAGCTTTGGCGTACCAATATGGGGTATAGCAAAAATGCCTACGAGCTGCCCGGTATAGTGTTGCGTGGGTTCGTCACCTATGACCTGAACTCTGGTGGTTATTCTGTACTGGACCTGATGAATCAGCAGGCTCAGTTACCACGCTATAACCAGTTGGAAAAAGCCAGTTATTTTACCCCAGCTAACCTGCGTAAGATAAGCCGTCGCTAGTGTTATTGGCAGGGCCTGACGGTGTTCAGGCTCTGCTTTTGAGTGAAAAGGATACATCATGACTACCCGTATTAGGTATATGCCCTTATGGCATACGTGGCTTAATCAACTTCGGATAATTATTTCATTGTCTTTATTGATGAGCTCCTTTGCCTGGGCGATAACCCCGGACGTAGAGCAGATCAGACATAGTATTATTCTGGACGTTGACACTCATGCTGAGCAGATGATCGCTGTAGGTGAGCGCGGCTATATTATGATTTCTTCTGATCGTGGAAAAAGTTGGATAGTTGGTAAAACATCGGTATCTCAAACACTGACCGCTGTTTTTATGCTTGACGATAAACATGCCTGGGCGGTTGGCCATGATGGCATCATCATTGTCTCTGAAGATGGAGGGTTGCATTGGCGTATGCAACGTAGCCATCAGCTGGTTGCACAACAGAACTTAGATGATGAACCTGGTTTTGGCCCCTTAATGGATGTTTGGTTTAGTGATCAGAATGAAGGCTTTGCAGTAGGTGCTTACGGTCAATTTATGTATACCGATGACGGAGGCATGCAATGGCGGAATGTTGCTGGATCACTGGATAACATTGATGAGTATCATCTTAATGCGATTATACCCGCAGATCCGGGATTGTTAGTCATTGCTGCAGAAGCGGGCCTTGCGTTTATCTCTACGGATATAGGTAAAAGCTGGCAGCGGAGACAGATGCCATATGACGTTTCCTTGTTTGGAGCCGCATATAACCCTGTAATAAATTCGAATATAAGCTCTGTAACAACACCTCTCTATCTATTTGGTTTACAGGGTTACCTGTTTAGATCAGATGATCAGGGAAAAAGCTGGCAGGTGCTTAAAACCGGGATAAACAGCCCATTGTATAAATCATCTCTGGACTCCGATGGGGGAATGCACTTCTTTGGTGGAGATGGCGTAATTCTTAGTACCTGGGATCAGGGGAATACATTCAGTCAGTATAAGTACGAGGACCGGCGAGTGATCACAGGGGGGACCATTGTCGATGACTTATTCTTTCTGGTGGGACAAGTGGGTCTGCATACCTTAGAAAGCAGTAGCGTAAGCTCCACGAGAATTAAGAAGCCTGTAACGGAGAGAGATGAGTGATGAAGCTTTCTGATCAGTTTACAAGTATGGCCGGCTTACTTGAGATGAAGATGTTCAGCTACCGTAAAGTATTCCTGGCAGTGTTTGCGCTAGTGACATTCGTTCTGGCCTGGCAGGCAACGGGTATCAGGCCGGATGCGTCGTTTGAAAAAATGATTCCTTTAAACCATACCTATATCCAGAATTACCTGAACAATAAAAATAGGATGCAGGGTGGTGAAAACCAGCTTCGCATCGCAGTAGAGGTGAAAGACGGGGATATCTTCAGTGCTGAGTTTATCCAGACACTTCAGGATGTTAACGATGCCGTATTTTTCCTGCCGGGCGTGGATCGGTCGCAAATGCGTTCTATATGGATGCCAAGTGTACGTTGGTTAGAAGTTACTATTGACGGTTTTGCTGGCGGTCCGGTGATTCCTAAAAATTATGACGGCTCTCAGGAAAGCCTGGATAAGCTACGTCAGAATATTATGAAGTCAGGTGAAGTAGGACGTCTGGTATCTAATGACTTTCGCTCAGCAGTGATCGAAGTTCCTTTACTTGAGGTGAATCCAGAAACGGGTGCGCGTTTAGATTATCAGGTATTTTCGCATCGGTTGGAAAAAGACATTCGGGAGCGCTTTAATTCTGATCTGGTTGCCATTCATATAGTCGGTTTTGCTAAGCTGGTGGGTGATCTGCTTGACGGCATAATATCCATTAGTATGTTTGCATTGGTGACTATCGTTTTCACTTTTTTAATGCTTTACAGCTATTCCCGCTGCCTACGCAGCTCACTGTTGCCATTATTATGTTCGCTTATTGCGGTCGTGTGGCAGCTGGGTTTACTAAATATACTGGGACAGGGGTTAGATGCTTTTTCTGTATTGGTTCCTTTCCTTATTTTTGCTATTGGAGTTAGTCACGGTGTACAGATTATTAATGGTGTCGCCCATGAAGCATCAACTGGAGTATCAGCTTTAAACTGCGCACAACGAACTTTCAGACATCTTTTCTGGCCTGGAATGTTGGCTTTAACCAGTGATGGTCTCGGTTTTGCCACCCTGTTTGTTATTGATATTGGGGTGATTCAAGGATTGGCAATTGCTGCCAGTATTGGCGTGGCAGTCGTTATTCTGACTAATTTATTATTATTGCCGATTCTTATCTCCTATTCTGGAGTTTCTCAGCGTTGTATCGAAAAGGCACAATCGAGAAAAAATGACCAATCGGTAATTTGGCGCTTCCTGGCATTACCCACACGTCGCAGTTTTGCTCGTTTAACTTTGGTTAACTCACTGATTTTAATTTTAATAGGAGGTTATTTTAGTCAACAATTATTAGTGGGAGATCTGGATAAAGGAGCCCCTGAGCTTCGCCCTGATTCCGTATATAACCTGGATAATCAATATCTGGTTGATCACTATGCGACCAGCTCAGATGTCTTGATTGTGATGGCCAAAACCTTTAAAGATGGTTGCTCTAGTTACTATGTGATGAAGGCAATCGAGGACCTTCAATGGCAGTTAAATCAAACGCCTGGGGTGCAAAGCACACATTCGCTAGTTTCTCTTGCTAAGCAAGTTATAGTCGGTACGAATGAAGGTAATCTGCGTTGGTATGGTCTGCCGGATGACCAGGAAGTGCTCAATAGCGCGATAGCAAGGGATGTTCCTGCCTCTTTGATGGATGCGGATTGTAGTTTGGCTCCTTTAATGGTCTTTCTGGATGACCATAAGGCTGAAACTCTGGATCGGGTAATTGAGGTTGTTAAAGGTTATCAGGAAAAACAGCAGGGCATCGATGTAACCTTCGAGCTTGCTGCAGGTAATGCGGGAATTGAAGCTGCCACGAATGATGAGATTTCAGCTGCTCAGTACCTGATGCTCAGCTATGTATATGCGGTGGTCATCCTATTGTGCTATCTGACCTTCAAATCATGGCGGGCTGTAACCTGTATTATTTTTCCTCTCATATTAACTTCGATACTGTGTCAGGCATTGATGGCAATACTCGGTATTGGTGTCAAGGTGGCAACATTGCCAGTTATCGCGTTGGGCGTCGGTATCGGCGTAGATTATGGTATTTATATTTATAGTCGACTGGAGTCTTTTCTTGCCCGGGGGTATAACTTGCAGGATGCTTATCGTGAAACCCTGGCAACGACAGGTAAAGCGGTCTTTTTTACCGGTTTCACCCTGGCGATAGGCGTTTGTACCTGGATATTCTCTCCCATAAAGTTCCAGGCTGATATGGGAATTCTGCTTACCTTTATGTTTATCTGGAATATGTTGGGTGCAATCTGGCTATTGCCTGCGATGGCATATTTTTTGATAAAAAGTGACTGTCGTGTAAAAGAAAAAGTGACAGAAATATAAGTTCGTTTTCTTCCTTGTTGGGGGCGTGTCCCCCTTTTTTTTAAACAGAATCATCCAGGAATAAGGTTGTTGTATGAATCCGGATAAAGTTGCCATAGATTATTTTATACAAAATAAATGTTCTGAACTGGTTCTTAGTGATAATCCATTGGCTGAAAGTTTGAACGTTGTATTGGTAAAAGCTAGCAGGGGTGAGATTGAGCTTAGCTTTGATGTGAGTGAAAAGTTTACTCAGGGAGGTGGCGTGATTCAGGGTGGTGTGCTGGCTATTATGATTGATTTCGGCCTCGCTTTCTCAGCGCTATCAGTCATTGAAACTAGTCAGTCTGTAGCAACCGCAAGTATTAACATTAATTACTACAAAGCTGCCTACACCGGACGCTACAGAGTCAAAGCTAATGTCGATAAACAAGGACGAAAAATAATATTTTCAACCGCGAGCCTTCTTAATGAAGCTGGAGACATTGTTGCTAGCGCGAGCTCTCCATTAGTTGTCGTCAACCTTATTTGAAATAGAGTTCAGGCTGGACTAAGCCGTTCTTTGAGAGAGCTCATCTTCAAACTTGTTAAAGAAATCCTGCCTGACTAAGTTTGTCCGGGTCCAGCCGTCCATTGAGACGGAAAAATCCAGCGCACCTTTGAGCTCAGCTAATAGCTTTTGCCAGCCTGCTGGTGACCATTGCTGCTCGGGAGGCAGGGCTGTTTTGCTGGGTACGTCTTCCATCTGTATGCCGTAGGTTGCTATATGCATGTGCAATTGCATTGTCATCTTGTCGCCTTCGGACATGTTTTTGGTGGCGGAATCCCAGGCCTGGTGTACTGATTCAGGTGCGTTGACCGGTGGAAAGGTAACCATTTTACCTATTCCTACTTCGACGATTCCATCATTATTAAGATCAACCATGCCAGTCTTATCGGGTTGAGCCAGTAAATTTGTGGCGCCTTCATTACTTAATGAATCAACCTGTATGGGTTTGGCAAGACTGGTGG
>JAIBDA010000126.1 GCA_024679635.1 Amphritea sp.
AGAATAAGTGACAATGACAATGAATGATCTTGGAACGCTTTACGTAATATCCGCGCCTTCCGGCGCTGGAAAAACCAGCCTGGTTAAAGCTCTGCTAGATAAAGATAAGCAAATATGTGTATCCGTATCGCACACGACCCGTGATATGCGCCCTGGCGAAGTCGATGGTAAAGACTATAACTTTGTTCCTATGGACCAGTTCAATAGCATGATTGAGCAGGGGCAGTTTCTGGAGTTCGCTGAAGTATTCACCAATAAATATGGTACTTCACAGTTATGGGTTGAAGAGCAGCTTGAGCAAGGTAGAGATGTCATTCTTGAGATCGATTGGCAAGGAGCTCAACAGGTACGTCTCCAGATGCCTGACTGCTTGTCCATATTCATCCTGCCGCCCTCAACCGAAGAACTACGTAAACGTTTAACCGGACGCGGGACTGATTCTGACGAAGTAATCAATCACCGAATGTCTGAATCTATGAGTGAGATGAGCCATTATCCTGAGTTCCAATATTTAGTATTCAACGACGATTTTGATATCGCCTTAAACGATTTACAGGCCGTGTTTACTGCCCGTCGATTAGAACTCAACCGCCAACAACTGAAACAGACCCAAATCCTCGTCAAACTCTTGTCAGAATAGGATCTCTCAGGTAGACTGGCCGGCTCTCCGAATCAGGTCTGAATACCAGCCTGAATGACTGAACCCAATAACCGAGGTCGCCAATGGCTCGCGTAACTGTTGAAGATTGTCTGGAAAATGTAGACAACCGTTTTGAACTGGTAATGATCGCCTCTAAGCGTGCTCGTCAGATCGCAACCGGTGGTAAAGAACCTAAAGTTGAGTGGGAAAATGACAAGCCTACTGTTGTTGCTCTGCGTGAAATAGCAGAAAAACATATCGATGTATCAATTCTTGATGAACGCGAAGAAGATTAACTCTTTTTCAATTCATTTTAATAAGGCATCATCACTATAGTTTCTGTTGTTTTGTAGTCGCCTTTAAATATGGCTACTCTTGAGGCATAGGAGTAATTGATGCCAACTGTTGATGCGCTTTCTGATCGTCTGACTGGATATCTTGATCTGCAACAGATCAAGCTAGTTAGGCGTGCGTATTACTATGCTGAACAAGCACACGATGGGCAGCGCCGAAAAAGCGGCGAACCCTATGTCACTCATCCCCTTTCTGTCGCTTCAATCCTTGCTGGCATGCATATGGACCATCAAAGCCTCATGGCTGCGATGCTTCATGATGTCATCGAAGATACTGCGGTATCGCGGGATGGCCTTGAAGGCCAGTTCGGACAATCCGTTGCCGACATTGTCGACGGGGTTAGTAAATTAACCCATCTGGAGTTTGAAACCCGGGCGGAAGCACAGGCCGAGAACTTTCAGAAGATGGTGCTGGCGATGGCCGTTGATATCAGAGTTATTCTGGTAAAACTAGCCGACCGTCTACACAACATGCGCACCCTCGGCGCTATGCCGCCTGAAAAGCAACGTCGCATTGCCCGTGAAACCCTGGATATCTATGCTCCCGTCGCTGCCCGTTTAGGCATGCGGGATCTGCAACTAGAACTCGAAGACCTGGCGTTCCAGTCCTACCATCCAATGCGAGCAAAATATATTCGCAGAGCGGTAGTCCAAGCCAGAGGCCAGCGAAAGGACGTCATCACTTCGATTGAGGAGGCTATTCGCAACAGGCTTAACCAAGAAGGCCTCCCCGGCGCCGTCTCTGGCCGTGAAAAACATCTCTACAGTATCTACAGCAAGATGAAGACGAAGGGTAAATCTTTCGCCGAGATCATGGATGTCTTTGCCTTTCGCATCGTCACTGAATCGGTTGATGATTGCTACCGGGCTCTAGGCATTGTGCATAATCTATACAAGCCAGTACCGGGACGTTTCAAAGATTATATCGCGATCCCCAAGGCTAACGGTTATCAATCTCTGCACACCGACCTTTTCGGGGCCAGGGATATAACCATTGAAGTTCAGATACGCACAAAAGAGATGGATGCGGTAGCCGGCCAGGGAATTGCAGAGCACAGCCATTATAAAATTTATGGCGATTCCAGTTCAGCCATTGATGGCTATAACCGTGCACGAAAATGGGTGCAGGGCTTGCTGGAAATGCAGCAACGCGCCGGCAATTCAATGGAGTTTATCGAGACCGTTAAAACCGACCTCTTTCCTGATGAAGTTTATGTATTCTCGCCACAGGGGCGAATATTTGAACTGCCACAAAGGGCTACAGCGGTCGACTTTGCCTATGCGGTTCATACCGACATCGGCAACTCATGCGTATCATGTCGTATCAACCGTCGCTTAGCACCGCTCTCACAACCCCTACAGAGCGGCCAAACCGTTGAGATCATTACAACACCGAGTGCCCAGCCAAATATGGCCTGGCTGAACTTTGTTGTTACCGGTAAGGCCCGTTCCGCTATACGTCACTTTATCAAAGTCCAACACCGTGGCGAGTCTATTGAACTCGGCCGACGCCTGTTAACTCAATTCCTTTCAAACTATGGATCTAGCCTGGAAGAGATCGATCCGGCCTCGCTCGCAAGCCTACTGGAAGAAACAGAGCTAAGCTCCCTTGATGAACTGCTTGAAGATATCGGTATGGGTAACCGAATGGCCTATGTGGTTGCTCGGCGCCTGCGCCCGGCAGAGCACCAAGAGGAGGAGCAACAAGAACCCTCTGAGCCCGGAAAAACGACTCTGGCTATTCAGGGAACCGAGGGTATGGTTATTCACTACGCCCGATGCTGTGGCCCTATTCCAGGTGATAACATCACCGGCCATATAAGTACCGGCAGAGGACTGGTGATTCACCGCACCGACTGTCGCAACATCGCCTTTATGAAAGACGATGCCGAGAAATGTGTCTACCTCGAGTGGTCCAACAGCATTGATGACGAATTCATCGTTAATCTGGACCTCAAAGTCGAGTCTAAACGAGGTCTGATAGCATCACTTGCAACCACTGCTGCTGCCACCGGCGCCAACCTTCTGAAAGTAGACATCACTGAGACCGATGACGTCCTCAACACTGTTCACATGGACCTTACCGTGAAAGACAGGGTTCACCTGGCCACAGTAATGAGAAAGCTAAAAGCGCTCAAATCCGTATATAAACTCACACGGGTATAAACAAAAAAACGCGCCGTCGGCGCGTTTTTTTATTTAGTAGCTAGATCAATACTTGCCAGTTACGAAGAACCTCACCACAAACAACACACTACAACCCATACGCTTTTTCTAGCCATTTCAGCTACGTAGCGCTTGTACAAACGGGATCGCTGCCTTGCTCGTTGTGGACCGTGGACCGACCCCGAAAAAATGGACAGTTGTTACGTTCGAACATCTGTAGGAGCCGTGCCCTCACGGTGAAGAATCCATCTACGAAGCCTTATTTCTGATCACGCCGCGTGCTTATATAGAATGTCCGTATAACCATTCCTAAGCGAATGATTTTCTCGCGACGGGGACGTCACTCCTACAGAGAAAACGCTTCTTAATGATATTGTAGAAGCTCGAAATTGTTCTATTTATCGCCCCTGGAAGGGGCTCCTACAAAGTACAACCTTGTAGGAGGCCAGGCCTCACGGCGAAGAGTGATCTTACGAAGCATCTTCCCATGATCAATACTCCCGACAAATTTAGAAGGCCCTTACGCTTATTCTAGCCACAATAGGTGCGCAGCACCGTCCGAGCAAGCGACGTAGTCGCGTTCTAGCTACTGCC
>JAIBDA010000086.1 GCA_024679635.1 Amphritea sp.
ATGCCACTGTGGGCTGATATTCCATCAGAGTGCTTAAAGCGTGGCTTGATTCCGATGGAGCTATTCAGGCCAGCTGAAATCGATGCGGAGATTGATACCTGGATTGATGCAGCCATCGTTAGCAACAAACCGAAGGCGACAGAAGAAGATTTCGAACACCGCCTGCTCTCTTGGATGTCGGCAAAGTCCGATATGAAGAGTAAAATTCGTGACTATCGCGAGGTAATCAACCACTTTAACCTCCCCTATCTCGCGCTACCCAGCCAAACCAACAAAGAGACAGCGCTGCAGGTGTTCATAAATATGAATACCAATAGCAAACCTCTATCCCAGTACGACATCATTCGTGCTGAGATCGAAGGTGTAAAAGGAGTCTCTCTGGATGACTATCAGACTCAATTAGATCAAAAGCACCTGACCGTTCGATATTACTATGAGTTGCCATTCCTAATTATGGCGACATCCGCCTTAATCCAGGGGAAGCTGCCAAATCAGCGTGGCATGTGGGACATGTCCAAAGAGGAGATGGTCGACAAATGGGAGAGCATGTCTTCAGGTTTGGCCCAGATGGCCTCGTTCATGGAGAGCCAAGGCATATATGACCGTGACCGCCTACCTACCAATGCAGTCCTGGCAGTTATTGCCGCGCTTTACGTATTCATTCCTGAAAATCTAGATGCACGCGGTAAATGTGAAACTCTGTTGAAGAAGTATCTCTGGTCTAGTTTCTTCACCGATCGCTACGAGAATGCCGCCGCCTCTCATGCATATAACGACTTTGTGGCGCTTAAAAAAGTGATTATGGATGAATCCAAAGAAAACGGAGCCCCCTATACCGAGTCTGATATCCCAGTTTTAGATCGCATTCAGTATCCGCTATCAACCACCGATGAGCTGAAACGGGTAGGCTGGCCAAAGCGTGAAAATATTCGCGCACGAGGAATCATGGCGGTATTTAGCAAGCTGGGAGCTTATGATTTTGCCGATGGATCTCACCTCTCTCGCCAGCAGCTAGTAGAAGGTCGTCGTCACTATCATCACGTATTCCCTGATGCGCTGCTCAAAGAGGTAGAAACAGAGAGTTATCTGGCCCTTAACTGTGCGCTAATCACCGATAAAACCAACCTCAATATCAGCAACAAAGACCCAATGGCCTATCTTATCGAACGCTATAACTGGGCCAGTGAAGAGATCGTTAACAGTCGCCTACAATCTCATCTGATTCCCATCGATGACCTCAAGTGCGGTGACTACAAAACGCTTGAGCAAGAGGAGCGCACCATTAAAATCCGCGAAGATTTCGAGCATTTTATTGCCCGACGCGCCGCATACGTTGCACAGGCCGTCAGCGTATTGACTGCAGGGCGCGATATCCACGCCACTGAGATTATTAATCAAGTCGATGCACAGCCGGTTGAGAGTATCTCCGCATGATGACCCAGCAAGAACTAGAGAAATATCTTTGGGGCGCAGCCACGGCGCTACGTGGCACCATCGATGCTGGAGACTACAAGCAGTACATCTTTCCGTTACTGTTCTTCAAGCGTATCTCCGATGTCTACGACGAAGAGTTTGAACATGCACTGGCCGACAGTGATGGCGATATCGAATACGCGGCCTTTGCAGAGAACCATCATTTCCAAGTCCCTGAAGGGGCACATTGGAATGATGTGCGCGAAACCACAGTCAATATCGGCCTGGCGCTGCAAAACGCCATGCGGGCCATCGAGCAGGCCAACCCGGATACGCTGCACGGCATCTTCGGTGATGCTAGCTGGACCAATAAAGAGCGGCTCTCCGATGCCATGCTCACTGATTTGATCGAGCATTTCTCGCAGCACAAGCTAAACCTCAGCAATGTACCCGACGATAAGCTGGGTAACGCTTACGAATACCTGATCAAGGAGTTCGCCGACGACAGCGGCCATACCGCAGCGGAGTTCTACACCAACCGCACCGTGGTCAAGCTGATGACCCTGATGATGGACCCGCAACCGGGTGAATCGGTGTATGACCCCACCTGTGGTTCGGGTGGGCTGTTGCTCAACTGTGCCTTGCACCTGAAGGATGAAGGCAAGGAGTACCGCACCCTCAAGCTCTATGGCCAAGAGATCAACTTGCTGACTTCCGCCATCGCCCGCATGAACATGTTTATGCATGGCATCGAAGAGTTCGACATCGTCCGTGGCGATACTTTGGCTAACCCCGGCTTGCTGGAAAATGACGAGCTAAAGAAGTTCAACATTATCCTGGCCAACCCTCCCTACTCGATTAAATCCTGGGATCGCAAAGGGTTTGAGAGTGATCCCTATGGTCGGAATCTATGGGGAACACCGCCTCAAGGCTGTGCAGACTATGCCTTCCAACAACATATCCACAAGAGCTTAGATCCCAATAATGGCCGTTACGCCATCCTATGGCCGCACGGTATTCTATTTCGGGATATGGAAGCATCCATGCGCAGGAAAATGGTGGAATCGGACGAAATTGAAGCGGTGGTCGGGCTTGGAGGCAACCTGTTCTATAACTCACCAATGGAGGCAATGATTCTTGTTGGGAATACCAATAAGACCGCCGCCCGCAAAGGGAAGGTACTGTTCGTTAACGGCAAGGATGACGTTATTGAGAACAAGGGCCAGGCTTACCTAACGCCAGAGCACATCACTAAGTTATACCAGGCGTTTCAGGATTTTACTGATATACCGCACTACGCCAAGGTAGCCACCATCGAGGAGATTCTTGTTTTCGATGGCAACATGAATATCAACTTTTACGTTAAACAAGATAACTCCAACAGTGAGGTCAGTTTCTCAGGCGCACTAAAAAGCTGGGATGACACGGGACGTGAACTGAAGACTGAAATGGTCAAGCTGCTGGGAGAAGAAGCATAGTATGCAAGATTTAATCGAAAGGGCCAGCGAAGGGCTGAACCTAGACCGCAGCGACTGGAAACTGGTGAATTTTGGCGATGTGGCCATTCAGCAAAAGCAAACTGTGGATAGAGAGAATACCGAGCTAACCCGTTATGTGAAAGGCGAGCACATGGGCTCAGAAGATGTTCACCTCCGTGAGTGGGGTGAGCTGAAGGATGAGTACCTTGGCCCTGCCTTTATTCGCAAGTTTGAAGAAGGCGATATCCTGTATGGCTCACGCCGTACCTACCTGAGAAAGGTGGTTCTCGCCCCCTTCGAGGGGATTACCTCGAACACTACGTTTGTTATCAAAGCTGATGAAGAGTTTATTGATAAGCGACTTCTGCCATACGTCATGCTATCAGAAGGGTTTTCACAGCATTCCATTCGGAACTCGAAAGGGTCAGTTAATCCATACGTAAATTGGAAAGATTTAGCGGGGTATGAATTCCTCCTTCCACCAAAAGAACAACAAGGAATTATAGCCACCCTTCTACATGCAATAGAAAACTTACATTGCGCCGCTGAAAATATGAAGTCTACATATAAGCAATATGCAGACTCCTCGCTGGATAATGCTTTTTTTAAGAAAGCCAGTAATTCAAAGATGCACAAACTAGAGAAATTGTGCGAAAAAATTACTTATGGCTTTACAAATCCAATGCCTACTGTTGCAGAAGGCGTTTATATGGTGACTGCAACCAATATCAGGGATGGTGAAGTTGATTTTGAAAACACTAGAAAAACGTCAGTCGATGCCTACGAAAATTTAATTACTAAAAAAAGCAGGCCTAATAAAGGAGATGTACTAGTAACTAAAGATGGCCGTCTTGGTGAATTGGCTGTAGTGGGTGATGAGTTGATGTGTATTAATCAATCTGTCGCACTATTGAGGCCAGGCACTGATATATCTCCAGAATACCTATGCCAGATTTTAAAAACAAAGCATTATCAAAATTTAATGTTGAGAGAATCTGGAGGATCGGCTCTTAAGCATATCTATATTACGAAAGTAGCAAAGATGGAAGTTCCAGTTCCCTCATTGCTCGACCAAAAAGAGATATGTGAAAAAGCTTCAAACATCATAAAAAAAGGGAAGTTAATTAATAATTACGTCAACTCTGCTTTTGACTTAAAAAAGTCAATAATTAACCAGGTGTTTTAAGCATGGGATTCACGGAACTGAATAGCGTTGAGCACTACATCATCCATCAGATGACCGGCGTCAACCTAAACCAAGGACAGGTTACCGAGCCAACACAAAGCTATGGTTGCAAGTGGACCTACAAATCCGCCGAGCAGCTAGGTCGGGGCGTCAACGAGGTGCTAGTAGAGGCTGAGTTAAAGGAAGCTTTACTTCGACTCAATCCAGAAATTGGCCAGAATCCACCGCTTGCTGACGAAGTCATCTACAAGCTTCGCGCTATTTTAATTTCGGTTAACCAGGTGGGTCTGGTCAAGGCCAACGAAGAGTTCTTTCAATGGCTGACGGGCGAGAAGACCATGCCCTTTGGCGAAGATAATCGCCATGTGCCGGTACGGCTGATCGACTTCGATGACCTAACCAACAACCGCTATGTGATTACAAATCAGTTCCGTATCCATCACCGCGAAACCAAGATCCCCGATGTAGTGATGCTGATCAACGGCATCCCTGTAGTGGTCGGCGAAGCCAAGACCCCCATCCGGCCATCGGTGAGCTGGCTCGATGGGGCTCATGAGATCCACAGCATCTACGAGAACGCAGTGCCGCAGCTGTTTGTACCCAATATCTTGTCGTTTGCCACCGAAGGTAAAGAGCTGTTCTACGGAGCGATTCGCTGCCCTTTAGAGTTCTGGGCCCCCTGGCGTATAGAAGAGGATGAAAACGCCGTTGCTAAAGCGCTTGGCTTGGGTGAGGTAGGCAAAGAGCTAACCGATCTACTTAGCCCGGTTCGTCTACTGGATATTCTGCGGAACTTCTCGCTGTTCTCTAGCAATAAGAAAAAGCAGCGGATGAAGGTAATTCCGCGTTTTCAACAATATGAGGGGGCCAACAAGATCGTTGCGCGGGTGATCGAAGGCCGTATCAAGAAGGGTTTGATCTGGCACTTTCAGGGCTCGGGTAAATCCCTGCTGATGGTGTTTGCTGCCCAGAAGCTACGTCGCGAAGCTAGGCTAAAAAGCCCGACGGTGATCGTACTGGTTGATCGCACCGATCTGGATACCCAGATCAGCGGCACCTTTAACGCCGCGGATGTCGCCAACGTCGAATCCACCGATAACATCAAAGAGCTGCAAAGCCTGCTGGAACGAGATACCCGTAAGATCATCATCTCGATGATACACAAGTTTCGTGATGCCAAGCCGAATATGAATAGCCGCGATAACATTATCGTATTGGTAGATGAAGCCCACCGCACCCAGGAGGGCGATCTCGGTCGTCAAATGCGCGCCGCTCTACCCAACGCCTTCCTGTTTGGGTTGACAGGCACTCCTGTCAACAAGGCCGATAAGAACACCTTCTGGGCCTTTGGTGCAGAGGAAGACGAAGGCGGCTACCTATCGCGTTATACCTTCCACGAATCGATCCGCGATGACGCCACCCTGCCGCTGCACTTTGAGCCACGCCTAGTTGACATTCACGTCGATAAAGAGGCGATCGACAAGGCCTTTGCCGAATTTAAAGAGAGTGCCGCCCTCAGCGATGAAGAAGCCGATGCGCTCAACCAGAAATCCGCCAAGATGGCTGCATTTTTAAAAGCACCCGAGCGGGTCAGCAAGATCGTGGAAGACATCGCTGCACACTATAAAGACAAAGTGGCAC
>JAIBDA010000051.1 GCA_024679635.1 Amphritea sp.
CACTCGTACCTTTCAATAATAGTTCGCTACCTAGAATCGAAGGAGCACGCATCGCCTTAGATTGTGAGCTTTACGATGTCAAAGAGATCGGCAATGCACCTCATCACCTGGTATTTGGTCGGATCAAGAACCTTTATATTGATGACAATGCAGTTGAATTTGATTCTAAAGGTCGCATGAAGATCGCCGCTGATAAAATCGATCCGATTACACGCTTAGGTGGCTCTGAATATATGACGTTTGGAGATATTATTTCAATTTCTCGTGGTTGATACTGGTTTAAACACTCCGACTAATACCAATCAAGGCTGTCAGTAAGATGAAAATCCACCCGCATCAAAGACAGAAAAGGGCGCGCCCCTGATATTTCAGACACAAAAAAGCCCGATCGTTAGATCAGGCTTTTTCGTTATAAATAGATGGCGGTGAGGGAATAACTTACAGCCATCAACCTTTGCTATTTCTTTTAGCTTTCACTATTTCCCTTTCCAGGGAACCAGTTTTTTCTCCAGATAGCGCATTAACATATCGAACAAGTAAGCGATAATGCCAATTACAAAGATCCCCATAATTACCACATCGGTTACCAGAAACTCTGCGGCATTAAGCACCATAAACCCAAGGCCAGCCTGCGCTGCAACCATCTCCGCAGCAACAAGTGTTGTCCAACCAAAACCTATACCGATTCGCATACCTGTAAGAATTTCAGGTAGTGCGCTTTTTAGAATAATATAGCGGGTTACCTGCCATCTGCTGGCCCCCATTGAATAGGCAGCATGAATCTGCTCAATTGCCACAGACTTAACACCGGCCCGGGCACTCAGAGCCATCGGAGCAAAGATTGCCAGATAGATCAATATCACTTTTGATACCTCTCCGATACCCAGCCAGATGATAACAAGAGGCAGATACGCTAACGGAGGTAGTGGACGATAGAATTCGATAATTGGATCAAACAAGCCCCGGCCTACGCGATTGACCCCCATCAGGATGCCGATCGGGATTGCGGTTATCATGGCCAGGGTAAATGCACTGAATACCCTGAACATACTCCAACCAGTATGCTCCAACAATGTGGCGTTAGCAAAGCCGTTGGTTGCAACCTCCCAGAAACGGGCAACTACATCTATTGGCGAAGGTAAAAACAGCGGTTTAATCCAGCCTAATTCAGTACTTGCCGTCCAGAGTACTAGCAAGCAAAAGGCAGTAAGGAAGCTTATGGCATTACTTTTACCCTGCCCTGGCGCACCAAAAGCATCGCCGGGCTTCACTGACCCTGCAGCAAATAAGCGCTTAAACTTTTCCATCGGACCGGGTTTTACAGGCTGACTCTGCGCTGTTGTTGGCGCTTTCGGCTCTGTTGTAGTGCCCTGTTGAGTTATAGTGTTCATCAATGTATTCCTCCTTCCGCTTCATCCCCATGAATGATCGAAAGTACCTGCTCCCGGATCTCGATAAATTCAGGCAGTGACTTCACTTTCCGGGCATCTCTGCACTCGAGAAACTTCTCATTGAAATCTAATTTAAACTCATGTGTGATCCGACCTGGACGCGGTGACATAATAATCAAGCGGGACGCCATAAAGAGTGCTTCTTCTACACTATGTGTAATAAAGAACATCATTTTCTGTGTCTCTTTCCACACATCTAACAAGAGTTCCTGAAGTACCTCGCGTGTCAGGGCATCCAGTGCACCTAAAGGCTCATCAAGCAACAGCATCTTGGGATCATTGGTCAGGGCCCGAGCAATACCTACCCGCTGCTGCATACCTCCAGAAAGCTGGTAAACCGGGTGCTGATGAAAATCTTCCAACCCCACCAGCTTTAGAAAATAGGCAGCCCTTTCCGCACGTGCAGCCTTGCTTACGCCCTGTAATTTAAGACCAAATTCAGTATTTTCAATAACATTGAGCCAGGGAAGTAGTGCATGCTTCTGGAACACAACGCCACGATCCTGTCCCGGGCCACTAATCTGATCATTCAGGTCCATGCCACAGGCTACCCGCGGTAACCCCTTGACGTTATCGTGTTCTCCTAAGGTCAGATAGCCTTGCGAAGGCTGGATAAACCCCGCCATCAAACTTAACAGAGTGGTTTTACCACACCCGGAAGCCCCCAAAGCGACAACAAATTCACCAGGTTCAATCGTAAAGTTAATATTGGAAAGCGCCCGGACAGGCTCCCCACCATTCAGCCCCGGATACAGCACTGAAACATCGTTAATATGAAGCCTGTTCATAAGCCCCTCCTGTTCCGGTAGCCGACGCTACCGGAATTACGTTCAATGGTTAGAGTTTTGCTGCTGCTTCGGCATAGGAAGGATTAACAAACAGGCTGTAATCACTTTGCAGCTCTGAGATTTTGCCCTGTGCTTTCAGGAACTCAGAAGTAAACATGAGTGCTTTGGCAGCCCCGCCCTCTTTATCACAGGCTAACCAGCTGCAGCTAAGTTGCTGCTCAAGTGCAGGAAAATCATAGAGTGCGAGGACTGTAGGTACAGTCTCGACATCGCCACCTGTCATACGGGCAATATTCTTGGCCATCGGAGAGTCTGAACCAAATGTCGCTGCTTGCTGCTTATATTCACCATCAGCGGTACTGATTAGCTTGATCATTGTGGCAATAAAGTCAGCATTTTCGGCACTGAACTCTTTACTAACCACCATGCCATCGAAGGTCGCTTTACCCCATTTACTCAGATCACCTGAGCTAACAAGAACATGACCATCTTCTTTAAGACGACCTAATACCGGATCCCAGATAAAAGCTGCATCGATATCACCACGGATCCATGCAGCAGAAATTGCATTGGGCTGCATATTCAGCAGTTTGACATCTTTATCACTCAGACCAAACTGCTCCAGAGCAAACAGCGCATGAAAGTGAGTTGTAGAGACAAAAGGTACCCCTAGGGTCTTACCTTTAAGATCCTGCGGAGCAAGAATATTACTCTCATCTTTTACAACCAGTGCTTCAGCTTCACTGATATTTTCCAGAATCCAGACCAGCTCAATATCCACACCACGGCTGATAGCTGCAGCGATTGGGCTGGAGCCAGCAGAAGCGATATCGATATCACCTGATGCCATGGCGGTGATCACTTTCGCACCAGAGTCAAACCTGCGCCATTCAATATCGACGCCTGTTGCCTGCTCCAGCTGTTTTTCAGCGATAACATGCTTCCATGGGTTCATCATGCCCTGATAACCGATTGTTACTGTATCCGACAGTGCCGATGTTGATATCAACAAGCCCGCCATGGCAGCGGTAGCTGATTTAATAAAATGACCTTTCATATAAAACTCCTGCGGTAGTTGTGAAATCTGTTATTCACCTTAGAAGTTGTGCAGAAACTAGGGATAGAGCCAGTTTTTGCAATCGATTGGGCCAGTTATCCGTTCTGGTTCCATTTTTGCTTTAAATCAGAGCAAACATTGTGCCCACACAGGTATCTACGAATGCCAGAACAGCTACTATCCATCGATTTTGATATGGAAAGAACCCTGCAGGATCAGATAAAGGAACACCTTATCAACTTGATTCTGGGGGGCTTTTTCGCCATTGATTCACCCCTACCCTCATCCAGAAAACTATCTGAAATACTTGGTGTTTCTCGCAATACGATCACTCTGATCTATGAGGGGATGGTAGATGGCGGTTACCTTGTGGCTAAACCAAGGCGAGGCCACTTTATTGCACCAACTTATCATCGCATCGAACAGTTACGCACCAAAGCAAACCATCAGGAATCACAACTCTCAACAGACTGGTCTGATCGTTTTATAAAAACACCCAGCGAAAATACCAATATTGTTAAACCGACCGACTGGTCATCTTTCGAGTATCCATTTATCTACGGGCAGATTCAGAATGAGTTCTTTCCGCTCAAAGAGTGGCGACAGTGCTCACGAAAAGCCCTGTCAGGTAACTGGGCTTATCACTGGCTCAATGACCAGGTCGATATGGATGATCCCATGCTGGTTGAGCAGCTGAAGACACAGATACTGCCAAGAAGAGGCATATACGCTGATACAAAACAGATTCTGGTCACCCTGGGCACCCAGAACTCTCTCTATTTACTGGCCAACCTTCTGTTGGATAGAAAAACAACCATTGGTATGGAAGATCCGGGCTACAGGGAAGCATTCAACATATTTTCTATGTTCGATGCTAACAAGGTTCTACAACCAGTTGATGCATCCGGCATTATAATTAATGAGCAACTGCATGACTGCGACTATCTCTACCTGACTCCCAGTCATCAGGTGCCTACCGGAGCAGAACTATCAGAACAACGTCGTAAAGAACTGCTCCAACTGGCCAGGGACAAAGACATGATCCTGATAGAGGACGATTACGATAGCGAGATAAACCAGGCCACAAACCCCATCCCCGCGCTTAAGGCGATGGATAGTGATAACAGAGTAATCTATATCGGCAGCTTATCTAAATCTGTCTCGCCCGGCATACGGGTCGGCTATATGATTGCAGATGAGGAGCTGATATCGGAGATCAGGGCACTACGTCGACTTATGTACCGCCACCCCCCGACGATCAACCAGCGTCAGGTCGCGCTGTTTCTTTCCCAGGGTCACTATGATGCTTATCTCAGGAAGATTCGCGAGTTATACCGCCAGAAAGAGCTGAGGATGTTCAATGCGTTACAGGAGTATCTGCCAGAGATGTTGACCAGCCCATTAACCCCAGGCTGCACATCGGTATGGCTGGAAGCCGATGAAACGATAAATACCGAACACCTGTCCTGGCAGGCCAGCCGCAAAAGTATACTGATCGAATCTGGTGCAATACATTTTCTGCGCGAGAATCCACCGCAAAACTTCTTCAGGTTAGGCTTTTCAGCCATTCAGGTGCATAAAATTGAGCCAGGAATTGCAGCCCTGAGCAATTTAATCCGACAATTCTGAAAGTCTGGCCCCATAAAGTGCCCCATCTGGACCTAATAGCTAAACACAAAGATCTCCTAAGTTAATCATCAATACGTTGCATCCGCCTTAGCAACACAAAGATGATTAACTTTGGAACGACTGTGATTTTTGAACATATTGAATATGCCATACCGCTGATTTTCATAGCCGCTTTTGTAAGGGCTTATGCCGGATTTGGCTTCGCCGCGATTTCCATAGTCGGCCTTAACATCATCTGGCCACCCTATATCAGCGTACCCGTGATTCTTCTGATAGATCTGATCTGTGGTATCAGCCTGATTCCCGGTGCCTACAAACAGGTGGATAAACAGACACTGATTAATCTGTTCTCCGGCGCCCTGCTGGGTGCCCCCCTGGGAATCTGCTTTCTTCTTTATATACCGGAGCTCTGGTTTAAAATATCCATCA
The DNA here is from genome assembly GCA_024679635.1 of Amphritea sp. The sequence goes on from JAIBDA010000051.1 coordinate 5,355, forward strand.
GTCTGTTTGTTCTGGCATTGTGTGTCAGGATGGCGCTGCTCAGAAAAAAAGCTGAAAAACCCCTGACTGCGCGGAATAACAAACTGATCGGTGGAGCCTCGGCGGCAATCACAGCGGCAGCTTCTGTCGGTGGTCCACCGCTGGTGATCTACCTGTTAGGCAGTAATCTGCGCCCTGAAAAACAGCGCGCCCTGCTGATTGTTTTTCTGGCCGCAACCTCCCTGCTTTCAATAGCCATGATGCTCTTAACAGGCATTGCAACCAGCGAAATTGTTATCCCTGCCCTACTGCTGCTCTTACCAGCCTTTGCAGGCATTTACCTTGGCCATCGCTTTTTTAATTACAGCCAACCTAAATCATTCAGGCCTATTGCTATCCCCATTCTCACCGTGATGGCAATCAGCAGCCTGGCAATTAATTTTAATCAAATTTAACCCCCCCTTAACCACGTGTGTAGCGAAGAGGCCATCCAATGAAAGACACTATTCTGATTACAGGCGCAACATCAGGCTTCGGTTTAGCCACGGCAAAATATTTTGCCCAAAAAGGCTGGAATCTGATCCTGACAGGACGCCGCGCCGACCGCTTATCAGCCCTTCAGGCAGAGCTATCTGAACATACTGACGTACATACCATAACCATGGATGTACAGGACAGCGAAGCGGTTATCCAAAGCCTGGCAGCCGTGCCGCCAGCGTTCAGTAATATCCGTACTCTGGTCAATAACGCCGGTCTGGCCCTGGGCACAGAATCCGCCATTAACTCAGAGCTATCGGATTGGCACACCATGATCGATACCAACATCAAAGGCCTCACCACTGTCACACACGCGATACTCCCAAAGCTGATTGGATATGGACCGGGCGCCGCCATGATTAACCTGGGCTCTATCGCCGGCCAATGGCCATACCCCGGTGGCAATACATACTGTGGCACCAAAGCCTTTGTTGATCAGTTCTCTAAAGCCCTGCGCTGCGACCTGCTTGGCACCGGTGTCAGAGTCACTAACTTAGCGCCGGGCTTATCCGAAAGCGAGTTCACCCTGGTCAGAACCAATGGCGACCAGGCTGCCTACGAAAAGCTCTACCAGGATACCAATGCGATTCAACCTGAAGACATCGCCGAAATGATCTACTGGATCGCTACGTTGCCAGCACATCTGAATATTAATCATCTGGAACTTATGCCTGTTCATCAGGCCTGGGCTCCTTTTGCGATTCATCGCAATCAAGCCTGAAACAGGAGCAGGAAATGAACCAATCTATCGATAATGTATTTACCCAACTACATGAACAGGATAAGACCAATATCTGGCACCCTCTGACCCCGAATGCGGCGGCATCAAAAGGTGTGCCCATGTATGTAAAGGGTCAGGGAATGAATATCTGGGACAGTACTGGCAAGCAATATCTGGACGCCTCAGCAGGTGGAGTATGGGTTACTAATGTTGGTTATGGCAGAACAGAGATTGCCAATGCTATCCACAAACAGCTTACCCAACTCAACTTCTTCGTTAACTCGATGGGCAGCGTGCCAGCAACACAGTTTGCGACGCAACTACTTGAAAAGATGCAGGGTATGAACCGGGTTTATTACTCAAATTCGGGCTCTGAAGCGAACGAGAAAGCGTTCAAAATGGTACGGCAGATATCCGCCAAGCACTATGCGGGTAAGAAACATAAAATCCTTTATCGGGAGCGGGACTACCACGGCACAACATTAGCCGCACTGAGTGCAACCGGACAAAGTCAACGCCGCGACCAATACGGCCCCTTTGTGCCAGGCTTTATCGAGTTCCCACACTGCTACGAATACCGTAACCAATATGTCCTTCAGGAAGGTGAGAGCTATGGCCTTCGCGCAGCCTGGGCAATGGAGGAGGTCATCCTTCGCGAAGGGCCTGAAACCGTTGGTGCCGTCATCCTGGAACCCATTACCGCAGGCGGTGGTGTAATCCTGCCCCCGGAAGGTTACTGGCAGGAGATTCAGCGCATCTGCAAAAAATATAACATCCTTCTTATAATGGATGAGGTGGTATGCGGTATTGGTCGTACTGGCAAATGGTTCGGATATCAGCATTTTGATATTCAACCAGACATCGTCACGATGGCGAAGGGAGTGGCTTCGGGCTACGCAGCAATATCCTGTACCGTTACCACAGAAGCGGTCTATCAACTGCTACAGGAAGAGGATAATGACCCACTGGGCTATTTCCGGGATATCTCTACCTATGCGGGCTGTCAGGCAGGGCCAGCGGCGGCATTAGCCAATCTTGAAATAATCGAGAATGAGAACTTGATAGAAAACTGTCGAATTCAGGGTGACAGACTACTGAATGGACTACTGACTCTTAAGCAGAAACATCCGATCATCGGCGACATCAGGGGCTTAGGCTTATTCTGCGGCATCGAGCTGATAGCGGATCCACAAACCAAAGCTCCGGTTGATGAATCCGTTGCGATTGGTATTGCCAATCGCTGCCGGGAGCTGGGCTTACTGATAGGCCGTACCAACCGCAGCTTTGAGGGGGGTAATAATATCCTCAACCTGAGCCCTGCGCTTATCGCCTCTGCCGCAGATATCGACATGATAATCGATTGCCTGGACAGAGCATTTGCAGGCTAGTTGTCTACAAACCCAACAAAGAGCCGGATAGATTCCGGTTCTTTGGTTTAAATACTGACAACTAAGCAGGAAAGCCAGTAGTTAGTCAGTTAGCACTACGTTGATATTACAGACACAAAAAAGCCCAGTCGTTAAACCAGGCTTTTTCGTTTTGAATAAGATGGCGGGAGGGAGGATTACTCGTCGTTTCACTCCTCACCCTTCGGGCTGTCGTCGCAGGCTCCGACGTTGTCTCGCTTCGCTCGGCTCGAACCGCGAGGGGTCTCACCCTCCAATGAACTTTTCACTTCGCCAAAACGACGAAGCCC
>JAIBDA010000096.1 GCA_024679635.1 Amphritea sp.
CCCCGATCATTAGTTTGGTCGGGGCTTTTTCGTGTCTGGGGTTTGGAAAACAAAGAGTAGCGAGAACGCGACTGCGTCGCTTGCTCGGACGGCGCTACGCGCCTGTCGTGGCTCGAAAAAGCATAGGGCAGTAGCTAGAACGCGACTACGTCGCTTGCTCGGACGGTGCTGCGCACCTGTCGTGGCTCGAAAAGACGTAAGAGCAAAAGCTTTTAAGAGCCGTTGTTCGTAGATCGACCGTCACAAAAGGCGTGACTTGCGCGTTGCTCGGTAAGAGCTTGCTCTATATGGGTAGGAGCGGCTTCCAGCCGCGAAGAGTGTTAGGTAGTTTTTGTTCGCAGCTGGAAGCTACTCCTACAATAAAAATTATTGTGTTGGTTGGCCATTCTGAGCAACGAGCAAGTGGCGAAGCCACGGCCCTTTATGTGACCCTCGTCACCATTAACTTGAACGGCTTGTTGTTTGGCTTGCTAGCAGGCGAAATTATTTATATATTGCCTATCTTGTTTCAGGCGTGCAGTGATTGTCGCGATAACTGAATCTAAATTATAAGCAGGTAGATAATGTATACCGAAGAAGATGTTCGTCGTTTACGCTGGCAGAGCCGAAGAGGCATGTTGGAGCTGGATGTATTGTTTGTACCTTTTGTTGAAGAGGCTTTTTCAGGGCTTGCTTTGGAAGATCAGGATCGGTACGTCAAGTTACTGACATGCGAGGATGTTGATCTGTTTGTTTGGCTGATGGAGAGAGAAGAGCCAGAAGACCCTGATATGAAGCGTATCGTTCGGATCATACTGGACCGTGTTCAGCCCGCTACAAGTTGAGATTCGCGCCTCTGTCTATGGCAGGGCCAGTATAGTAACGCTGGCTTTTTTATCGCTGCTCTCGGTTTGGGCAGCGGACTTAGTACTAATATATAAATTGCTGCTTTCGCTGGCCTGTCTTGGTTATAGCTGTTTCTGCTGGTCTCGTTTGATCTGGTTAAATACCCGTTATTCGGTTACCGGTTTACGCTGGCTCGTCGAACGAAAAGGGATTGCAGTCTGTCTTAATAAAGGCGTCTGGGTTCATGTTGATCGGATTGAACAGAAGCTTGTTTTCCCCTTTTTAATCGGTCTTAAACTGAGGCTGTGCACCGAAGGCCGCACTGTCACCGTACTTGTCTGGCGTGATAGTGTGGATGAGGATTGCTTTCGTAAGCTTCGTGTTTTATGTCGTTTTGCACCGCCGCCGGTTAGCGCCACTCATAGTTGACCGGTGTGAGTATAGTGTCACGGGCTTCAATATTGCTGTCGGGATAATCAAGTGTGTAATGTAATCCCCGGCTTTCTTTTCGCAGCATAGCTGAGCGAATAATCAGGTCGGCAACTACGGCTAGATTCCTCAGTTCCAGAAGGTCACTGCTAACTTTATAGTTGCTGTAATACTCACTAATTTCCTGCTGCAAAAGGTCTACTCTGTGTTTGGCGCGTTGTAGTCGCTTATCGGTCCTTACTATTCCAACGTAATCCCACATGAAGCGACGAAGCTCATCCCAGTTGTGGGCGATGATGACGTCTTCATCAGAATCTGTGACCTGGCTTTCATCCCAGAAGGGAATTTCCGGTAGCTCTCCTAGAGGCTGGTTGTGTGCCGTTATATGGCGAGCTGCAGATGAGGCGTAGACGATGCATTCGAGTAATGAGTTGCTGGCAAGCCGGTTGGCACCGTGGAGTCCTGTAAATGCTGTCTCGCCGATAGCATACAGACCTTCAACATCGGTCATACCATGCTGGTTGGTCATGATGCCGCCGCAGGTGTAGTGAGCAGCGGGGACTACTGGAATAGGCTCTTTAGTGATATCAATACCGTATTCCAGGCAGCGTTCATAGATAGTTGGAAAGTGTTGTTTTACAAATTCTACTGGTTTATGAGATATGTCCAGAAACAGGCAGTCGTGGCCCAGTCGTTTCATTTCATGATCTATTGCTCTGGCAACGATGTCACGGGGAGCTAATTCGCCGCGCTTATCAAATTTATCCATAAATCGGTTGCCGTCCGGCAGTAGTAGTTTTCCACCTTCTCCACGTACAGCTTCAGAGATGAGGAAAGACTTTGCCTGGGGATGATACAAACAGGTGGGATGAAACTGATTGAATTCAAGATTGCCGACTCTGCACCCGGCACGCCAGGCCATCGCGATGCCATCTCCGGAAGCGCCGTCTGGATTGCTGGTATAGAGATAAGCTTTACTGACTCCGCCTGTCGCTAAGACAGTCGAACCTGCTTTGAATACATCTACATGGCCGCTGCAGTTATCCAATACATAGGCGCCAATACAGCTGTTGTTTGGCAGGTTAAGTTTATGCCGGGTAATAAGGTCGACAGCAAGATGATCTTCAAAAAGGTCAATATTGGTTCGGGTACGAGCCTGTTCTATTAATGTTTGTTGAATGGCTTGGCCGGTAGCATCGGCTGAATGAATAATACGGCGATGGCTGTGTCCACCCTCTTTTGTTAGGTGATATTCATCGCCTTCCCGCGTAAAAGGTACTCCCTGCTGAATTAGCCAGTCGATGCTCTCTTTGCCATGCTCTATGGTAAAGGCGACAGCGTCCATTCGGCTTAGGTTTGCCCCTGCGCTGATAGTGTCTTGTATGTGCGCTTTGGTGCTATCTGTGCCGTCAATGACCGCAGCGACACCACCTTGTGCCTGGTAGGTCGAGCCACTTGTCAGGCTGGCTTTACTGAGTACTGCAATCTTGTAGGTCTCGGGTAGCTGTAAAGCCAGGCCAAGGCCGGACGCGCCACTGCCAATGATTAGTACATCATATTCAAACTTTTTGCTCATTAGCGGACTCTCTATTAACTACAACCTAGGCGGCAATTATTGCCTGAACTGGCGCCATGAGCCAGTCTGTATGGTCAAATAGTTATTTTTTTTTGTTGTAAGGGAACTTACTTAAAGTAAAGCGCTCATAGGTTATAACTTAATACCTGTATTGAAATGGGGTTGCATAGAGCAAGGGGTGGCATTCATACTTCCTTGAGACTGTTTTTCGGTCATGTAAGTTAGGGGTTGTTCATACATATTAAGGAATAGAATGTCCGACGAAAGCCAAGCATCGATAGACCAGAAGCTGGTAAAACGTGTTCAGGAAGGTGATAAAACTGCTTTTGACCTGTTGGTGAAAAAATATCAGCACAAGATTATTGGGCTGATTGGTCGTTATGTTTATGACCACCATGAGGCGATGGATGTTTCTCAGGAAGCGTTTATTAAAGCGTATCGTGCGCTACCCAATTTCCGTGGTGACAGTGCTTTTTACACATGGTTGTATCGAATCGCTATTAATACAGCGAAGAATCATCTGGTTGCCAAAAGCCGCAGGCCGCCCGATATGGATATTGATGTAGATGATGCGCATCACTTAGAAGGTGATAGGGGTTTGAAAGATATAGAAACCCCTGAAAATAGTTTATACCGGGATGAGCTGGCCAGGGTCGTGAGAAATGCCATGGATAAGCTACCTGAAGATCTACGGGCAGCAATCTCTCTACGTGAGTTTGAGGGGCTGAGCTACGAAGATATTGCACAGATTATGGATTGCCCTGTCGGTACAGTGCGTTCGCGTATATTTAGGGCACGGGAAGCGATCGATAAAGAGATTGCTCCTTTGTTAGGTTAAATAGCTGAATTTGATGTTGAACTAGATTGTCGAATTCAACTCATAGAATAAAGAGCTGAGCGGGTAATTGTCCGGCGGCTTAATAAAAAATACTTAATCCGTTAGGAGTTGGCTAATGAGCGAACAACCCAGAGAAGCTCTTTCTGCATTGATGGATAATGAAGTTGGTGACTTTGAGTTACGTAGTCTTCTGAAACAGAGTGCTGATAACAATGAGCTGTCAGGGCAGTGGCAACGTTATCATGTTGCCAGTTCAGTGCTGAAACAAGAGCAGCTTGCTGCAGGCGATATTAGTGCTTCTGTTATGGCGGCGCTTAAAGATGAGCCTGTGCTTAATACAGCTTCTTCTGAGGATGTGGTTAAGGAAAAGTCATCAAGTATGAGTTTTTGGAAGCCTCTCGCCAGTATGGCCGTAGCTGCATCAGTAACAGCGGTTGTGATACTGGGCGGGCAGAATTTCGGTGTAGGTCAGCCTGTTGCGACTCCTGATCTTGCACAGGCTCCGGCCCCTGTGAAAACGCTTTCTCAGCCTGGTTTTACCGTTCCCCGGGGTTTTATGCAGGCGCAGTTTGGCGCTCCGCGTATTACTCAGCAGGCCGATAATAACCAAAATATTATTCGATTGAACTCAGGTCTTAATAGCTATATCAAACAGCATCATATTTTGAGTGATGGTGTTTTAGTCAGTTCTAGTCCTGATTGGTTACCTGAGGGCTTTACTCCGATTAAGAATGCGCTTGCTCCGGGAGCTGAGCTGACGGTGTTCAGTAACGGTGAGCACTCCTTTACTTTAAGTATTGAGCGAACAGGCAATGCCTCGGTACCGGAGGGCGCTACTCAGATCGGCAATATGGTTGCTGTTGGTAAAAAAATGGATCAGTTTTTTGTTACTGTCGTAGGTGATGTGCCACTTATGGTTGCGGATCGGGTAGCAAATTCTGTCAGAAGAATTCAATAATTTATGATTGAAGAAAATGGGCGTGTCGTTCGAGTTGAATCAGATTTTGTCTGGGTTGAAACGATAAAGCAGAGCGCCTGTTCAAGTTGTAGTGCGCAAAAAGGTTGCGGCCAAAGTCTGTTAGCTAAAATCGGTGATGGAAAGCGGATGGAGATTCAGGTCGATAATCCACATCATATCGCTGCGCTTGTAAATGATCAGGTTACTCTAGGTGTAGGTGAACGATCTTTTTTGACCGCATCTTTCCTGGTTTATCTGTTACCTCTGATTGTGATGTTTATTGTGGCTGTATCAGTACAGTTGTCTGGCTTTACCGAGCCTACGGTTATATTGAGTGCGTTAGTTGGGTTGGCGGGTGGTTTTCTGTTAACTCATTATATCTCCAGCCGCATCAGCCGGAACTGCAGCTACCGACCGGTACTGCTTCGTAAAATCTGATTTATATTTAATAGTTGAATACAGGATAAAAGATATGAAACTGGTCAGAGCGACTTTTAGTCTGGTTCTTTTCTGTTTGTGTATAAGCAGTGCTCAAGCGGCATTGCCTGAATTCAGGGACCTGGTTA
>JAIBDA010000049.1 GCA_024679635.1 Amphritea sp.
CTGGCTTCTGCGGTTGCAGGTTATTTTTGGGACCTTTGGGGTAATCGTCGTCCGCGCTTTATTATCGTTGAACCGGAACAGGCAAACTGTTTGCAGCTGAGCGCAAAAGCAGGTGAGCCGGTGGTAGTCGAAGGCGACCTGGACACGTTGATGGCAGGCTTGGCATGCGGTGAAGTGTCTGCACTAGGTTGGCAGATTTTGTCCAATGGCGCCGACGACTTCATGACGTTGAGCGAAGAAGCCGTTGCCGACACCATGCGCCTTCTAGCCAAAGGTTACGGCAGCGATCCAGCTATCGAAGCCGGTGAATCCGCAGTACCAGGACTAGCTGCAGCGGTTATTGCCCGTGAGCAAGAGCCCTTTGCTAAAGCCCTGAACCTGGATGCGCAGAGTAAAGTATTGGTAATCGGTACTGAAGGCGCAACCGATCCAGAGCTTTATCAACAGTTGGTAAACTGAAACTCACACAATCAATAAGCGCTCTATCAAATAAATAAAAAGCCTCGCTAGTGCGAGGCTTTTTATTATCCAGTGATCAAGCGCAGGCTGTGTTCAACTTTCTTCCAGAACAACCGGCACCGAAAGCCCCGTCTTAACGGAATCCATCACAACGTTGGTTTGAAAATTACGTATATTCAGGTTGTCAAAGAAGACCTCACGGGTAAAAACCTCATAGTCTTCCATATCCTTAGCCGTCACCACCAAAATAAAGTCTGCACTGCCAGTAACGTAATAGCATTGTTGTACAGAAGGGTTAATTTTCATTGCCTTTTTGAATGTATCAAGCAAATCTAAGCGCTCTCTTTCAAGGGTTACCTGCACTATCAAGGTGACACCCCGCCCCACCGCTTTAGGATTCACAACAGCAATATCCGACTGAATAACATTCTGCTCACGCATACGTTTCATTCGCCGCTGCACAGCGGCAGGAGATAAGCCAACCTGTTCGGCTATCTGATCTGAAGTGACGCGGTTAGATTGCTGGATAATCTCCAGGATCTTGCAATCAAAACTATCGATGCTTGCTGATTGAGAGCTACTCATAAAGCGTTTCACCTATACCCATCAAAGTTACCGCTAAGAATAATCGTTTCTATCTGTGAGAAGTACTATGAGCACGAAAATATATAGTGTTTTTATGCATTTTTTAATCAACTTCGCGGCAGACCATCATCAAACAATGGCAATTACATGAATTACCGCACCCCAACCCCGTAATATTGATAATAGCTTATTCACCATCTCAACAATAAAAATAGCTCAGGATATAAAGCCCGAGCAACGAGACACGATGATGAAATTGACCACTGTTACACATCAGCAGCCTTTGGAATATCTGGCCCCTGCCGGTCGTATCGGCGTGATATCCCTGGCCACGGACTTCAATATCGAAGCTGACCTGCTGCGAATGTATCCCGATGATGTGCAATTTTTCACCAGCCGGGTGAGGAATGTAAATCCGCTGACAATTGAGAATCTTCGCAGCATGGAACCAGGCATCAGCGCGGCGGCCGATACCATTCTGCCGGGCACCGATCTCGATGCCATCATTTATGCCTGTACTTCCGGCACGATTGCTATTGGCGTAGAACGCATTACCGAATTAGTCCACCAAACGCGCCCGGGAGTTCCAGTCACTAACCCTGTAACCGCAGCGCTATCTGCTTTTCAACGATCCGAAGCCAAGCGAATATCGATTCTGACTCCTTATACCGAAGCCGTGAACCGTGAGGTCGCCGAATTTTTTAGCGCCCAGGGCTATGAAGTCTTGAGTATTGCCGGATTCGGCTTCGAAGATGATACCGCGATGACATATATCACTCCTCAAGATATTGCTGATGCTGCGGTTGCCAGTTGTGATCCTGAAGCCGACCTGATGTTTATCTCCTGTACCGCCCTACGGGCATCGTCAGTGCTTGATGATATTGAGCAACGCTTGAATATCCCGGTTGTTAGCAGCAACCAGGCATTAGTGTGGCATAGCTTGCAGCTGGTGAACTACCCCAGCCCCGTATCGGGTTTTGGCGCATTACTGCGCGAACAGTTAAGCCGCAACGCTGCCTCACCTGTAAAACAATAAGAGTTGGAGATTAAATAATGTCTTTAGACCCACAATTGATTGCCCAGATGACCGAATGGCGTCGTCACATGCATCGTTTTCCCGAATGTGGATTTGATTTACCACTGACCGCCGATTTCATTGCCGATAAGCTTGAAAGCTTTGGCATCGAGGTAACCCGTAATATTGGTCAACAAGGTGTCGTAGGGATTTTACGTTGCGGTGATGGAGACGCCAGCATTGGTTTGCGAGCAGACATGGATGCGCTGTTTATCCATGAAGAAAATGGCTTTGAACATCGCTCCCGTCACGACGGAAAAATGCACGCCTGTGGCCATGATGGTCATTCCGCGATGCTGCTCGGGGCCGCCAGTTATTTAGCCCAGAGCAAGGGTTTCAATGGCACCGTACATTTTATTTTCCAGCCAGATGAAGAACATGGTCAAGGCGCGCAAGCCATGATTGATGATGGTTTGTTCGAGCGCTTTAAGATCGATGCTGTCTACGGCTTACACAACATGCCGGGCCTGCCCGAAGGCAACTTTACTGTTCGGCCGGGTTCATTGATGGCCAGTGAAAGTAGCTTCGAGATCGTTATCAACGGCATCGGTGGTCATGCCGCCATGCCACATCGCGGGGTGGACCCCATCGTGGTTGGCTCGCAGATTATTTTAGCGTTGCAAACCATCGTATCCCGTAACTTGAGTGCCATTGAAGAAACAGCGGTGGTCTCAGCTACGGAGTTTATAACCAATGGTACGGTGAATGTAATTCCGTCCCAAGTAACTATCAAAGGCGATTGCCGCTGCTTCACGGAAGACAGTCTAGCTAAGATTGAGCAGAGCATGGAACGCATCGTGGCTGGCATTTGTCAGGCCGCCGGCGCGCAGTACCAATTTACCTTTGTGAATACTTTTTATCCCACAGTGAACAGTCCGGTACAGACCGAATTCGCGATCCAGGCGGCTATAACCGTACTGGGGAGCGACAATGTCGAGGCGAACTGTTTGCCCCTCACTATTTCAGAAGATTTTTCCAGCATGCTACGTGTAAAACCTGGCTGCTATGCACTCCTGGGTAACGGTGTTGAATCGATTGGCGGCTGTGCTCTGCACAACCCCGAATACGACTTCAACGATCGTATCCTTGGACATGGCGCGCAGTACTGGGTGCAGTTGGTATGTGATCAATTGAAATAATTTTTAAATAAAACCTTAACTCTAAAAATAAAATTTGAGGAATACTCCATGAAAAAATTATTAACCGCTTTGCTTGCAATAGGTATCAGCTTCGGTGTTAGCGCCGAAACCTGGAAGTTCGCTTCTGAAGAAGACAAGCAGGACGTACAAGACATCTTTGCCCAGACCTTTGCCGAGACCATTAAGAAAGAATCCGACGGTGATATTCGCGTTAAAGTCTATTATTACGGCCAGCTGGGCACCGAGAATGACATTGTAGAGCTGACTGCTAAAGGAACCGTTCAGTTCGTTTCTGTTGGTACAGGTCACCTGGGCTCTTATGTACCTGAAGTACAGGCACTCAGCGTACCCTATGTGATGGGCACCGATACTGAGGTAGTACGCAAGGTATTGACCGGCAGCAAGACCATATACAACGATCTGGCCGATCGTTTCGAAAGCGTAAACCTAAAGCTATTAACTATGATTTCTGAAGGCGAGATGGTTTGGGGTGCAAATAAGGCAATTCGCAGCCCTGAGGATTTTGCCGGTCAGAAGATTCGTACCTTCACCTCAACGATTCCTGTTGAAACCTATAAAGCATTTGGCGCCACACCAACACCTCTGTCCTGGGGCGAAGTATACGGCGCATTGCAGCTTAAAACTGTCGACGGCATGGTTAACCCTATCTACTTTGTTTACAACGCTAAGTGGCACGAAGTTCAGGACTACCTGATGTTCCCTGGTCAGCAGCCTTACGTCGGTACGATCTCTACCAATAGTCAGTGGTTCAATGGACTGTCTGCGGAAAAACAGAAAATGGTGCACAAGGCGATCGCCGCTGCAGAACAGGCAGCCCATGATTACCAGCTACGCATCAACCAGGAGAACATGGACAAAATAATGGCGGAGCGTCCAAACATGCAGGTAGTCACCCTGAATGCGGAAGAACGTGCACGCTTTAAAAAGCTAAGCCTAACTCTGCACGAGACTTACTATGATGTTGTCGAGAACGCCTATGACAATACAGAAAAAGTTGTTGCACGGAAGAACGCTAAAAACATTTTGGAAAGCCTGATCCAAGAAGTTAAGGACGCCTCTTAATAATCGGTTGATTATCAGAAAGCGTGCGGCTGGGACTGATTAGCCGAACATCACGCTTTCTGAGTTTTAACCTGACAAAAAGCCACTATCAATAGCATGGCTATTAAGGTGTGTTCTTATGAAAAATATCTTTCACAACATCAGTAGCGTCACTGAATCGATAGAGAAATTTATCGTGTGTTTTTCAATTCTACTGATAATGGTCAACTCTACCGCCAACGCTATAGGGCGATACGCTTTTGGTAAGAGCTTATTCTTTTCCGAAGAGCTCAATCAGTTTTTGATCGTGGCAGTCACCTTCATTGGTTTCGCCTATGCCGTGCGAAAAGGCCGCAACATACGCATGACGGCGGTATACGACTCTTTAGGCTATACGGCCAAGAAAGTAATCACGACGTTAATTTCTATTACCACTAGCCTGTTGATGTTCTACCTGGCCTATAAAGCAGTGTTTTATGTCATTGAAATAAAAGAGCTCAACCGCTTAAGTCCGGCACTACAGTTCCCGGTCTACATTATCTATTCCATTATCCCGGTGGGACTGAGTATCGCCGGGCTGCAATACCTGATCGCCTTCTTTATGAATATTACCCATAAAGAGATCTACCTATCGCACGAAGTAATTAATAACTAATCGATATGATTGCCGGTGGAATATTATGAGTTCTTTTATTGAGTTTTTTTCTGACATCGTAGCCGGTGAACTGGATATCTACGTTGTTACTTTTACCCTCGTCGCAGCGATGCTTATCCTGCTGTTCCTTAGCTTCCCTATGGTCGTGCCGTTAGCGGTGGGCGCACTGATCGGTCTGGTGCATTTTTCCGGCATCGATACCGGGGTAATTATTCAACAGATGGTTACTGGCATCTCACCAAACGCTCTGATCGCGGTGCCGATGTTCATACTGGCCGCAGACATAATGACCCGCGGACACACTGCACATAACCTGCTGGGGCTGATTGAATCCTTTGTGGGACACCTGCGAGGCGGCCTGCCAATTACTGCTTGTATCAGCTGCACTTTGTTTGGTTCAGTCTCTGGTTCAACCCAGGCAACGGTCGTTTCCGTCGGCCAGATTATGCGCCCCAAACTGCTGCAGGCTGGCTATAAAGATAGTTTTGTCATGGCACTAATCATCAATGCCAGCGACATCGCTTTTTTGATTCCGCCGAGTATCGGGCTGATCCTCTACGGCACACTGGCAAATACCAGTGTTGGCGAACTATTTATCGCGGGCATCGGCCCGGGAATTTTGCTGGCTATCCTGTTCTCTGTCTATTGCTATGCTTATAGCGTTTATCAGGGCGACAGTATTGTTCTGGTGGAGAAAACCTCTAATAAGGAAAAGCTTCAGGCAATCAAGAAAGCCCTGTTACCACTGGGCTTTCCGGCTCTGATTGTTGGCGGCATCTACTCAGGGGCAGTAACACCCACCGAAGCAGCATCATTCTCTGTGCTCTATGCGATCATCGTAGAGTGTGTGATCTACCGTGAACTTAAATACAAAGACATCATCGATGCCGCTTTAAGCACCGGCCTCATTACGGCCGTAGTATTCATTCTTGTGGGCATCGGTCAGGCGTTCTCCTGGTATATCTCGTTTGAACAAATTCCACAGGAACTGTTAGCTCCGCTGAATCTGGAAGACGCATCTAAGGAATACATCCTGTTTGTGATCGCATTGAGCTTTTTTGTCGGTTGCATGTTTGTCGACTCATTGGTGGTCCTGGTTATCCTTACACCGATCTTCGTGCCTATCGTCACCGCCGTTGGTCTAGACCCTGTGCTGGTTGGCGTAATGATCACCTTACAGATGGCTATCGGTTCAGCAACACCACCGTTCGGCTGCGATATTTTTACCGCGATCGCGATCTTCAATAAGCCTTACATGGAAGTTATCAGCGGGACTTTACCGTTCATTCTGATCCTGTTCTTTATGTCGGCGTTGTTAATCTTCTTCCCGGATATTGCCCTATTGTTAAGAGACCTGGCATTTGCCGACTGAATAGAAAGCAAAGTAACAGGCGAAAAAGAATGAAAAACTGGAAAATATTATGACTGACCTACTGATGGCTCCGTTACGCGGCTTCGAAGAAAATGAATTTGAAGCGCGTACTGAAAAACTGCAACGTTTGATGGCTACTCAGCAAATCGATGCAGTATTTTTTTCTACCGAACCTGAATTCCGCTATTTCAGCGGATTCAAATCGCAGTTCTGGGAAAGCCCGACGCGTCCCTGGTTTTTGGTCGTACCTTCAAAGGGAAAACCGATAGCCGTAGTACCGGGAATCGGCGTTGCCGGTTTTGCCGAAACCTGGATCGAAGACGTGCGCAGCTGGCCGTCCCCGCGTCCTGAAGATGACGGAGTAACGCTGTTAGCAGAGACTCTCGCCGAAGCTTCAAAAAGCTCCCGACGCATCGGGGCAATGATCGGTCCGGAAACTCACTTGCGGATGCCTGCGACAAATTACCAGACCCTACAAAATAGCTTAAGCCAGCACCAGGTGGTCGATGTTAGCGAGATTGTCCGTGATGTACGCAGTGTTAAATCTGTCGCTGAAATTGCCAAAATTCGCTTTGCTTGTGATGTGACCGCCGCCGGCTTTGACTTCCTGCTGAAGAACTTAAAAACCGGCATGACCGAGCGTGAAGCCTGCAAAGCGATGCACCTGGAAATGCTTCGTTTAGGCGCTGATGCCTGCCCTTATTTAATTTCGGCGTCAGGCCAGGGTGGTTACGACGATATCATCATGGGGCCAACCGACCGGCGTCTGAACGATGGCGATGTCCTGATTATTGATACCGGCGCAAATTTCGACGGATACTTTAGCGATTTTGACCGCAACTTCGCGTTTGGTGAGGTCGATAGAGCTACCCATGACGCCTATGAAGCAGTATATGCTTCCACCGAAGCGGGCCTGAGCATAGCAGCACCGGGGCGCACCACTGGAGATATCTGGCAAGCAATGTGGTCAGTGCTGGAAGACGCGGGCGCACTCGGCAATAGCGTTGGCCGAATGGGCCATGGTCTGGGTATGCAGCTGACAGAATGGCCATCCAACGTTGAGGGCGGTGATGTGACTCTGCAGGCAGGGATGATCATGACACTCGAACCGGGAATGACCTTTGCGCCGGGGAAAATGATGGTTCACGAAGAGAACATTCTGATTACCGAAAATGGCTGCGAGATGCTGCATAAACGCGCATGGCCAACCCTACCTGTGATTACTCGATAAACCGATCGCTATTTAACCGCCGTAATGGCTCTGCCTGGCAGGGCCATTTTTTATTCTTGGTTGAAGCTCCGCTTTTTGATTTACCGACGACATTCAATTTTTTCCTCTTTTACGTATATTTATTACGGGTTTCCTATGGGACTTAAACAAGATCTATCCACACGTACTACGGGGATGCTGTATAGCTCGATCGGTGCGCTTCTGCTAACGCCTGATGCCCTGATTTTGCGCTGGATATCGATTGAGCACAGCGAAGTATTACTTTGGCGGGGCGTATTCTTTTCGCTGGGCTTTGCTCTTATCGTATTGATTCGTCATCGCACCAAGGCATTACGTGCAATCGTGGCAGCAGGATGGCCAGGATTGGTCAGCGGTTTGTTTTTCGCTATAAACACCTACTTTTATACTCAGGCATTGCAGCAAACCGGGGCGGCTGCGGCAATGATGATTATTAGTACTGCACCGGTTTTTGCAGCTGTAATTGCATGGTTTTGGCTGAAGGAACGGATTAACTTATCCGTCGGACTGACCATAGCTTTAACCTTGATCGGTATGGCAATCATTGTCAGCGATGAGGGGGGCGTAAACAGCTTGTCTGGTAACTTGATGGCAATTGGCTGTGCCATCTTTATGGCTTTGAATTTCAATTGGGCGCGTCGACATGCACCTCGAGATATCACACCTGGACTTATTTTCGGTGGATTAATGATCCTGACACTGGGCTGGCTGGAAACCGATACCGTTATGGCTCGCCCTGAAGAGATCGGAGCTATGTTTTTGTCTGTCGCGATAGCTATGCCAATAGGCTTTGTTTTATTACAAATTGCACCTCGTTATATCAGTGCGACTGAGGTCAGCTTATTTTTATTACTAGAATCAATCGTTGCACCTTTCTGGGTATGGATAGGATTAGGTGAAGAACCCAGCGCGGTGACGCTATTAGGCAGCACTGTCGTCGTACTGGCGCTGTTGTTCTATAGCTATCGCGTGCGTGCCCAAGGCTGATTAAAAATCAGATTTCATGATGAGATTTACTAGAAACCGAGAGGTTTTGATCTTAGATGATGAACGACGGTGAAACCCCAGGGTATAGATAGGCTTTTGACTGCCTGAACTTAGTTACTAATCAGACCAAGAGCATACCAGATCCCAGAAACAACAAAGCCCTGCATTTGGCTGTAAGGCTTGAAGTAAGTGGCGCCCGGACTCGGAGCAATGCCGAAGGCCATTACAACATCGTTGATCTTTGGCGATGGCCCGTAGGGGGAGGAGCC
>JAIBDA010000006.1 GCA_024679635.1 Amphritea sp.
GGGCTATGCGCCCGCAAGAGCCTGTGTTGAGGCAGCGATGGCTAGTCCTGAATTATTGGTTGAAATTTCAGTTGTTGCGGCAACGGATTAATGTATTCAAGCCATTTATATTTGTTCGAAATGATATAGATGGCTTTGATTTCCTAAGCCCTGTTCTGGGGCTGATTGCGAGTTTCCTGCCAGGACTATTCTGTTTTTGCTTTTCCCAGCCACCCCGCGAGAACGCAGATAACTAAGATCATAATCAGAGAGCTTCCTGCCATCGCCATAGCTGAAGGGGGAGCCGGTGCAACGGTCATGCCGATGATAGTAAAGCCAAGAATAAGCAGGCACAGCGTGCTCAATGCAATTTTCTTTGGCAGGGCTATATTAGCACCGTCGAGAAACAGATAGAGACCCGCAAGCATGATGAAACTTTCAAACAGCAGTGCGATAGTCATGTTGTCCCAGAGACCGAGACCTACTTTGAATGAGGTATCTGCCAATAGAGGAATTTGGGCGTTATGGACGGTAAAATCGAGTAACCAGTGAGAGAAGACCGCAACTGATATCATAAAAACCGCACGTAAACTCACTCCTTTTCGTTCTGAATACCAGAGAAAAGCTACACTGCCCGCAAGCGTTGACCATATTATGGCGGCAGAGAGACTGTGAGAGAACGGGAAAGTAAAGGACGGCTGGTGGGTTTCAGTAAAATTTTCAGGAATAACGACAGACTCCCATCCCAGCAAGATAAAAGACCAGAGTAGCAGGTCAATCAAAAGTGAGGCTGCTATCAGGCTACCTAAACTCACATCTCTGTCTAATCTGCCGATGGCTAAGGCCGCGCCGATATGACCTGCGAACATTTTTACTCCTTAAGTCAGATGCTTAGCGTAGCTATAGCGTTCCATATCAACGATTTCTACCGTTATTGAAGTATCTGAAAGCTTCAAAGCAGTTAATCTCTTAATTACTGTAGAAGATAATTTTTGTTTTTGCTCATCAGTTCTACCGCTGAGTATCTTCACCGTCACATGGATAAAGGCCGTCTTGTCGGTACCTGTCAGATACTCTTCGTATGCGATCGCACGGGTTTTAATATCAGGGCCTTCAAACAGCCCTGAACTGTACGCGCCTTCATAAACGGCTTGTACCAATTTAGCCGGGGCAAATTGAGCCTCCAAAGGCTTTGCGTACTCGAGAATACAGTGTGGCAATTGTCTCTCCTTGAAACCCTAAATGGGGTGGTTCTCTGTGGGTATGGCCATGTTCAAAATACAATCTGAAAGCAATAGTATCAACACTTCTCCCGGAACAGCAGCTTGGGGAATCAAAAGATCCTGAGCCATGACTATGATCGTTGATAAAAATCCGTAAGCGGGGTTAAGCCTCTCTGCACCGATTGTTTTCAGACGATTCGAATCTGTATTGATCTGGGTGGGTGTTTTGGCGGGGGTATCGCTATATACCGGGCTTAAAACAGTGATATTCTTTGCCTATAGAAAAAAGATAAATTGACGTTCTACAGCGTTTTATTATCCTGAGTTAACTTAATTATTGCGGATATGTCAGTGGAAAGACCCATAGGTATTTTTGACTCCGGTGTAGGTGGCATTTCCATCGCCCGGGCTATCAGAACAGAGCTCCCATCGGAGAATCTGATCTATGTCGCCGATCAGGCCTTTTCACCCTATGGCTCTCAGTCCAGGGATGTTATTGAAGATCGCGCCGAAACGGTTTCACAGTTTTTGAGCAACCAGAACTGCAAAGCCATCGTTGTCGCTTGTAATACTGCTACTGTAAATTCGATCGATATCTTACGCAGCAAATTTAAAATCCCCGTGATTGGTGTAGAACCGGGCATTAAACCAGCCGTTATGCAGAGCAAAGCGGGGGTGGTGGGTGTGCTTGCGACAGAGCAAACCTTGAACAGTCAGTCATTTCAACAGCTTCAGGAGCGCTTTTCAGATCAGGCAAAAATTGTGGTTCAGGCTTGCCCGCGTTTTGTTGAGTTAGTTGAAGAGGGGGATCTTAACAGCCCCGAAACCTTTAAAGTGGTTGAACGTTATGTCATGCCACTGTTGGATAAAGGGGCGGATCAAATCGTCCTGGGCTGTACCCATTATCCCTTCCTGAAACCCGTTATTGAATATGTGCTTCAGGATAGGGCTGGTATCATTGATACCGCGATGCCTGTGGCTGAACAGGTAAAAAGAAAATTATCAGAGCTGAACCTGTTAAACCCTCAGAATGACGAGGGGTCATTCAATGTCTGGAGTAGTAATACTTCGGATAACATATCAGGCTCGGTTAGTTTGTTACTGGGTCATGAGGTGACCGTTTCGGTCATTCCCCATCTCTGAACTTAATCCTCCGGTCCGGTTATTCCTGACCGTTTTACAATCTCAGTTTCGAAGCCATCGATGCTGTGCTGGTTTTTGTTAACCCAGTATTGTTGAATGCCCGCATCTCCCTGTTTTGCAGTCCATCGTTCTAATTCATTACGGTCGCCCTGGTAATCAAAGTTGGGTACTGACATGCCACAGGATGACTGAACCATGCTGATATCCAGTATGAAGATCTGGCGGGTAGCGATACTGGCAGGAAACAGTTCACAGTACTCTTTCCAATCGGAATCTTGTTGATGCAGTACCCGGGCATTGCCATAGGCTCTGAGAATCAGCGGCGCACCGTCAAAGTCGCAGAACATAACAGTCATTCGAGGGTTTTGAATCACGTGGGCAGCCGACTCATTACCGCTGCCGGTAAGGTTTAACCAGGCAATGGTGGTTGAATTAATAACCCGCAGAGAGTCCCCACCTTTGGGTGAGAGATTTACATGGCCGGTTGCGGCAGCAGTGCCGACGAAGTAGATTTTCTGATTACCGATGAACTTTATTTGCTTATCTGAGAGTTCTGAAAATTGCTTGCCCATTGGGTCATCCCTGCTTAACGGTTTGTAGTTGGAGAATGACTTAGAGTGTACCGAAAATTGGTTCTATTGGGGCGAAACAAAAATGGCCGGTGGTTTTACCCATCGGCCATTGGTGTTGTTTTATAAAGGTTAAGCCGCCAGGCTCTGTTCCCGCAGAATTTTAGCGGCCGCGACCATATTGATAAGGCTGGTGGCCACCTCATCCCAGCCCCGGGTTTTCAGTCCACAGTCTGGGTTGACCCAGAGCCGCTCAGCCGGGATCTGGGTAGCGGCTTTATCAATCAGAGACAGAATTTGTTCCACCGTGGGTGTATTTGGGCTGTGGATATCATAGACACCAGGGCCGATTTCGTTGGGGTAATCAAAGTCTGTGAACACTTCGAGTAATTCCATATTAGAGCGACTGGTTTCGATGGTGATGACATCAGCATCCATATCGGCAATAGCCTGGATGATGTCGTTGAACTCGGCA
Source organism: Amphritea sp. (assembly GCA_024679635.1). Next base: position 3,390 of record JAIBDA010000006.1, read on the forward strand.
TAACACATATGGGTATGGATCTGAGTTTCTGGATTCACACCACTGGCCGAGACCCGAAAAGCATAGACTGCCCATTGTAGATAGAAATCCCATTCTGACCGCTTCAACGGCAGGCCTTCACGAATAGCGGGTTCATCGATCTGAATAGCGGCGATACCGGCCTGCTCGAGATCAACCACTTCATCCCGCAGCGCCAGGGCGATCTGCAGACAGGTTTCAGAGCGGGGCTGGTCATCACGGACAAAGGCCCACTGAAGCATGGTTACCGGGCCGGTGAGCATTCCCTTAACGGGTTTATTGCTCAGAGATTGTGCGTAACGGCTCCAGCCGACGGTCATCGCTTCTTTACGCAGAATATCACCATAGATAATGGGCGGTTTAACGCAACGTGAGCCATATGACTGAACCCAGCCTAGCTGACTGGTGGTATAGCCTTCGAGTTGCTCACCAAAGTATTCAACCATATCGTTACGTTCTGGTTCACCGTGTACCAGCATATCCAAACCATAACGTTCCTGGCGTTCGATACAGTCTTTGATCTCTGCCTGCATGATGGCGTTATAGGCGCTGCTGTCGATTTCTCCTTTGCGATAGCGGGCGCGGGTAGAACGTATATCTGCTGTCTGCGGAAAGGAGCCGATGGTGGTGGTCGGAAAGGCGGGGAGCCGCAATTTTTGCTGTTGCTTTACGGCGCGCTCCGCATAGGCTAGTCCGCGCTCACCATCTTTCGGCGTCAGGGAGTGTACCCGGCTTTTAACTTCGATACGGTGTACCCGTTGAGATTGAATTCGAGCGGTAACATGGCGCAGGTTTTGGGCCAGACGTTCAGCGGTCTCATCTAGTTGGGGTTGCGGTAACAGTACTTGTTTCAGTAGTGCTATCTCAGCTAGTTTTTGACGGGCAAAGGCCAGCCAGCTGTAAAGTTCCGGGTCAAACCCGTTCTCCTGTTCCAGATCGACTGGTACATGTAGCAGAGAGCAGCTACTGGAAAGCCAGAGGTTATCGCCTAATCGCTCGGCAACGGGTGCCAGCCGTTTCTTTAGAGCGCTGATATCAGCTTTCCAGATATTCCGGCCATCGATGGCACCCACGGACAGTACCTGATCAGATCTCAGGTGTTCACTGAAACGAATAAATTCGTCGCCGCCCCGTACTGCGTCCAGATGAAAACCATCGACGGGCAGGTAGTTGGTCAGCTCAAAATTCGTTTCTAATGCGCCAAAATATGTCGTCAGCAGAATTTTCAGGTCGGCACCGCAACTGCTTAGTGACTGGTAAGCCTCGCGGTAAGCTTCCTGCCAGCGAGTATCGAGTTCCAGTACCAGAGCGGGTTCGTCTATTTGTACCCAGTCGATATTTTTGCGGGCCAGCAGTTTTAATAAACCTTTGTAGCTATCGAGTAATGCAGGCAGCAGGCTTAATCGGTCAAACTCTTCGCCAGCGGATTTGGCCAGCCACAGATAACTAACCGGGCCAAGAATAACAGGTTTAACCTGGTGGCCCAGTTGTTGGGCTTCGGCGATCTCTGCCAGCAGTTTCTCCGGATTAAGGATGAAACTCTGATTTGGTGAGAGTTCAGGCACCATATAGTGATAGTTGGTATCAAACCATTTAGTCATTTCGCAGGCACGAATAGCTGTACCCGAGGGGGCCCGGCCCCGGGCCATACGGAAATAGTTATCAAAGCTATCGCAACTACCATCGTTGAATCGTTCGGGGATAGCACCGAGTAATACAGAATGATCAAGCACCTGATCATATAGAGAGAAGTCGTTAACGGTGACCAGATCCATACCGCTGCCGGCCTGTATGTTCCAGTTTTGCATTCGCAGTGTCTTTGCCATGTCGACCAGCTGTTCGCGGCTGGATTTTCCATACCAGTAACTTTCCAGTGTGAACTTCAATTCACGCTGGGCGCCGATTCGGGGAAAGCCCGGAACATGTGTTTTCACCATTTTCTCCTGTTGATAGGTGGGGTGGGACAAGGTTGTCCCGAATAGAGGAGAGGATTATGGTGATGATCGTGTATGAGGTAAATTGATATTAAATCAAACTTTATTGAATTTAATTAATAGTTGTTTTTTTCAGCAGTGACTCGGCATTGGCTCAGTGGGATCTTAATTAGTGAGATTACTCGTTATTACCAGGTGAAATAAGGGGCTCTGATGGTCGGCTCCAGATATACCAAAGCGCAAATAAAACTGAGCCGGCTGCCAGGGCTTTGAGTCCGGGATGAATGGTGAGGAAGAGTAGCGGGTAGCTAATCATGGTTAGCATCAGGGTTGTCGATAGCAACTTTATTTTAAAGGGAATCACTCCGTACTTTTCCCAGTCCCGTATCAGATGACCGAACAGGCGGTGGTTAAGCAGGTATTGATGTAGGGTTTCGGAACTGCGGGAAAAACAGAAAGCCGCAACCAGGAGAAAAGGGGTCGTGGGCAACAGAGGGAGGACCACACCGATGATTCCCAGCAGGACAAATAGCAGACCTGCGGTGAGATAGAGTGCCCGTATCAATGTGCTACGCACTAAGTCATCCTTTTATCGTTATGCTAATGCTTCTATCCTAGGAGCCTGTCGTACTTAACGCAACTCTACTGCGGAAAAGCCTGAATCAGCCATTTTTCACAGTCCATTTCGTTAAATCGAATGACTATTCGCCTCAATCGATTGTAAAAACTGACTAACCCAGTCAATCCCTCGCTACGACTGATTAAGTCCGACAGGCTCCTGGCAGATCAGATGCTGTCAGGTGGATCTCTTTTAGGTTAAGGATAGGTTTGAAGTGACGAAGTACGGCGTGGCTTTGATTAGTGATACTGTGGCTAACTCCCCCCGAAGGGGCATATACGATTAGTGAAGTGGGAGTTTATTATCTGTTTAGGACGAAATTGGGCCAGTTTTTAAGTGACTGGTCGCTTAGTTTTGTAAAAAATAATGAACAATGTGCTGCTGATGATCATTACCTGTCGGTGGCAATTGCATATAACCCGAGAAGCAAGAGGCCTGTTCTATGAGCAAATCTTCTACTAAGCCTGCATTTAACTGGGAAGATCCTTTTTCCCTTGAAACTCAACTGACAGAAGAAGAGCGGATGGTACGTGATGCTGCCCGCGAATACTGTCAGGGGCAGTTGCTACCGCGGGTATTGGAAGCAAACCGTCACGAAATTTTCCACACGGAGATCATGCAGGAGCTGGGTGAACTGGGCCTGTTGGGTTCAACTCTGCCAGAGCAGTACGGTGGTTCTGAAGTAAATTACGTTTGTTACGGTCTGGTTGCCCGTGAGGTTGAGCGTGTTGATAGTGGTTACCGTTCTGCTATGTCAGTGCAGTCCTCTCTGGTTATGCACCCTATCTATGCCTACGGTAGCGAAGAGCAGCGGATGAAGTACCTGCCTAAGCTGGCATCCGGTGAGTGGATCGGTTGTTTCGGTCTGACTGAGCCTGATGTTGGCTCTGATCCAAATAATATGAAAACTCGCGCGACCAAAGTTGACGGTGGTTACATCGTTAAGGGCGCGAAGATGTGGATTACCAATTCACCGGTAGCAGACGTCTTTGTTGTTTGGGCGAAACTGGACGGCGTTGTTCGCGGCTTTGTTCTTGAAAAAGGAATGAAAGGCCTGAGCGCACCGAAGATTGAAGGTAAGTTCTCGCTACGTGCTTCCGTAACAGGTGAGATCGTAATGGAAGATGTATTTGTTCCAGACGAAAACCTGTTGCCAGGAGTTGAGGGTCTTGCGGGTCCTTTCGGCTGCCTTAACAAAGCTCGTTACGGTATCGCCTGGGGTGCTTTAGGTGCCGCTGAATACTGCTGGACCTCTGCGCGTCAGTACACTTTAGATCGTATCCAGTTCCAGCGTCCTCTGGCGGCTAATCAGCTGGTACAGAAGAAACTGGCCGATATGCAAACCGAGATTTCTCTGGGCTTGCAGGGTTGTCTGCAGATGGGTCGTCTTATGGATGATAACCGTTGTCCTGTTGAGCTGATCTCTCTGATGAAGCGAAACAACTGTGGTAAATCTCTGGATATCGCTCGTGTTGCACGTGATATGCATGGCGGCAACGGTATCTCCGATGAGTTTGGCGTTATCCGCCACGTGATGAACCTTGAAGCGGTTAACACCTACGAAGGAACCCATGATATTCACGCTCTGATTTTGGGTCGTGCGATGACGGGCATTCAGGCGTTCTTCTGATGGGTGCCTTGTCTCACATCAAAGTACTAGATCTGAGTCGTATTCTGGCGGGCCCCTGGGCCGGTCAGATGCTGGCAGATTTTGGTGCTGAAGTGATTAAGGTGGAACGTCCTGGCTGCGGTGATGACACCCGTGGCTGGGGACCTCCCTTTGTTAAAGACGAAGAAGGTAACCCCACCGATGCAGCGTACTTTCACTCTGCAAATCGGGGTAAGCAATCGATTGCCATCGATATGACGACAGCAGCAGGGCAGGCGTTGATTAAGCGCCTTGTTGCAGATGTTGATGTGGTTATTGAAAACTATAAAGTCGGCGGTCTGAAGAAGTATGACCTCGACTACGATAGTCTCAAATCGGTTAATCCTGGATTGGTCTACTGCTCTGTAACTGGTTTTGGTCAGGATGGCCCCTACGCGGAGCGTGCTGGTTATGACTTCATGATTCAGGCCATGGGTGGCTTGATGAGTGTTACCGGTGACCCGGATGGTCAGCCGATGAAAGTAGGCGTCGCCCTGGTGGATGTAATGACCGGGCTCTATGCCTGTAATGCGATTCAGGCTGCGCTGCTACACCGTACTGAAACAGGTATAGGTCAGCATATTGATATGGCGCTGCTGGATGTTCAGGTGGCAACCCTGGCTAATCAGGCGATGAACTATCTGGTAGGCGGCAAGCCTCCGGCTCGTTTGGGTAATGCCCATCCTAATATCGTTCCTTATGAAGCTTTTCCTACTGCCGATGGTCATATCATTCTGGCGGTGGGTAATGATGGGCAGTTTGCACGATTCTGTAAGCTGGCGGGTGTTTCTGATCTGGCTGATAACCCGGCTTTTGCAACTAATTCACTACGGGTTGAAAACCGTGATGACCTGACACCTTTGGTGGCAGAGTTGATGAAAGGTCAAAGCTGTGATTGGTGGCTGGAAAATTTGTCTGAGTGTGGCGTGCCCTGTGGCCCAATCAATACTCTGGATAAAGTCTTTGATGATCAGCAGGTAAAGCATCGCAAGATGCAGATCGAATTGCCTCATCCCAAAGCGGGTATTGTCCCGTCAGTGGCAAACCCGGTGAAGTTTTCAGAAACTCCGATCGAATATAACTCAGCACCTCCAATGTTGGGGCAGCATACTGATGGTGTGCTTGCAGGTATTGGATTGAGTGAAGAAGAGATTACCCAGCTAAAAGCAGAAAAGGTTGTTGCCTGAAATAGGCAACAGTCTTTGTGAGGCATATCTGCCCCGCGAAAACGTTATACTAAAAAACGCTACTAAAAAGTTCTACTGAATTGTTCTACTGAATAGTTACCGCCTGGTTTAGTTTTAAACGGGCGGTAATGCTGTTTTTGGAGTCACACATGATTACCCTGAAAGATCCCTCCCTGTTAAAGCAACAAGCCTATGTAAATGGTCAGTGGATAGATGCACTGAACGGTGAAACTAATCCGGTACTCAATCCGGCAACAGGTGAGCAGATCGCCACAGTGCCAGATCTGGGAGCAGAGGAGACTGAAGCTGCCATCGCTGCCGCTGAGATCGCTTTCAAAAGCTGGAAAAAGAAAACTGCTAAAGAGCGTTCGGCGCTGTTACGTAAGTGGTTTGAGCTGATTGTTGCCAATAAAGATGATCTGGCTATTCTAATGACTGCTGAGCAGGGCAAGCCTATTGCTGAATCTGCAGGCGAGGTGCTTTATGGCGCTTCATTTATCGAATGGTATGCAGAAGAAGGTAAGCGGGCTTATGGTGATGTGATACCTACACATGCCGTTGATAAACGTATCATTGTGACGAAAGAGCCTATTGGTGTGACTGCGGCGATTACGCCCTGGAACTTCCCTAATGCGATGATCACCCGTAAATGTGCCCCGGCACTAGCGGTAGGTTGCACAATGATCATTAAGCCTGCTGAAGATACGCCTTTATCAGCCCTGGCCTTAATGGAACTGGCTGATCGGGCGGGTATTCCCGCTGGTGTTATCAGTGTAGTGACAACCAAGCGTCCGATTGAAGTCGGTAAGACGCTGACCGATAGTCCGGTTGTTCGCAAGCTCTCCTTTACTGGTTCGACGCCGGTGGGTAAGCAGTTGATGCGTCAGTGTGCGGATACGGTCAAGAAGACCTCTATGGAGCTGGGTGGTAACGCCCCGTTGATCATCTTTGATGATGCGGATCTGGATAAAGCAATTCCAGCAGCGATGGCTTCAAAATATCGTAACTCAGGTCAGACTTGTGTCTGTGCCAATCGTCTGCTGATTCAGAGTGGTATTTTCGAAGAGTTCGCGCAGCGTTACGCAGCAGAAGTGGCGAAGCTGGAAGTCGGTAACTGTTCGGAAGGTGAGTTTCAGCAAGGGCCGCTGATCAATCGTGCCGCAGTAGAGAAGGTGACCTTGATGGTTGACGATGCGGTCGCTAAAGGTGCCCGTGTTATTGCTGGTGGTAAGCCCCACGAGCTGGGTGGTAACTTCTATCAGCCAACGATTGTGGCTGATATCACTAATGATATGCGTCTGGCCCGTGAAGAGATCTTCGGCCCGGTAGCACCTTTGTTCCGTTTTGATACTGAAGAGGAGGCGGTGCAGATCGCAAACGATACCGAGTCTGGTCTTGCGGCGTACTTCTTTACCCGTGACTATGCTCGTGTGTTCCGCGTATCTGAAGCGCTTGAGTACGGTATGGTAGCGGTAAATGATGGTATTCTCTCCACTGAAGTAGCGCCCTTCGGCGGTATAAAAGAGTCGGGTACCGGCCGTGAAGGTTCTAAATACGGAATGGATGATTACCTGGAGATTAAATATACGCTGATTGGTGGGCTATAAAGCCGCGAAGCGAACTTAGTCTAAAAACGCATCTATATAGATGCGTTTTTTTTTGTTCGCAGCTTAAGGGCCGTAGCTCGTTGTTCGAACGTCACAAAAGGCGTGACTTGCTAGTAGCTCGGAAGAGCCTGCTCTATATAGGTAGGAGCGGCTTCCAGCCGCGAGCAGTGTAAGGCGAGTTTTATTCGCGGCTGGAAACCGCTCCACAAAGTGCAGGTCTGTAGATGCTGTAGCCTCTCGGCTATTCATTTAGCCAGGTGCAAGCTGATGGCCTTATCGGCGTGAGGGCACGCCTCTCTACAGGGCAAGTGCCGAGACCTGCGGTGAGATACTGCCAAAACAATTAACCACAGAGAGCACCGAGTAACCACTTAGAAAGCTCTTCTCTGTGTCCTTCGTGTTCTCTGTGGTTAAAACGCTCTTTTGTTATCCTTCTAGATTATCGCCTCTGGAAGAGGCTCCAATAAAAATGATTGTGTTGATTGGGCGGGGGCTGATAATCCCGAGCAACGTCCCTCTCTTTCCCTTCCTCTGTTCTTTGTATAGAATATTTTACGCACTTAGGATTTTGTTAAGCGGGTGATTTTTCTATTAACTGAACATCAGGCGGCGAGAAGTACTGTGGAAAATATGGATGTTGGCGGGCGGTTAAAAATGATTCGCAAGATGAAGGGGCTTTCGCAACGGGAGCTGGCTAAGCGTGTCGGGGTCACCAACAGTACTATCTCTATGATCGAGAAAAACGGTGTTAGCCCTTCAGTCAGTTCACTGAAAAAGGTTTTGTCTGGCATACCTATCTCAATTGGTGATTTTTTTACCATGGAAGTTGAAGAGATCGAGACGGATAGCGTGGTCTACAAACCTGAAGATATGCCGGATATTGGTTCTAATAACCTCAGTCTTTATTTGATTGGAGCCCGTAATAAGGGGCGTTCTATGGATCTGTTGAAAGAGTGTTATGCGCCTGGCGCAGAAACAGGTCCTGAGATGTTGCAGCATCCGGGTGAAGAGGGCGGGATTGTCGTTAGGGGTGAAATTGAATTGACGGTCGGCTTTCAGGTTTATCAGCTCAAGACGGGTGATGGATACTATTTCAATAGCAATCGGCCTCACCGGTTTCGTAATGTTTCAGATGAAATGTGCGAAATAATCAGCGCTAACCCTTCTGTTTAAAATTCAGGTACGGCTTAATTCCCCTCTGACAGTACTTCAGTAACTGGATTTACGCGCAAAAAAAACGGACCTTAAAGCATGTATTTAAGGTCCGTATAAAAAGGCCGGGTTCGCTGGGGGGCGGGTTACCCGGTTTTTGCAGGCATCAGTTTAGCCGAACATATCTTCAGCGGTCTCGCGCAGAACGTTTGCCAGGCGGTCAATATGATTTGCTTCAATTGTTAACGGTGGAGAGAAGGCGACGATGTTGCCCATAGTCCGCACCATGACACCACGCTTGTAACAGCCCTTCTGGAAGTCCAGACCTATTGGTCCGTTGGCTGCGACAGAGGCATCAAACTGGATTGCGCCGACCAGACCGTAGTTACGGACATCGATCACTTTAGGTGCGTCTTTCAGGTTATGCAACGCGGTCTCGAAGTGAGTGCCGATGTCGCCAGCTGCACGGGTCAGCAGACCTTCTTTTTCATAAATGTCCAGGGTTGCCAAACCGGCCGCACAAGCAACTGGGTGGGCAGAGTAGGTGTAGCCGTGGTAGAACTCGATTCCGCCGACAGCAACGTTATTAACGATCTGATCGTGGATCTCATCCTTAACAAATACCGCACCCAGTGGGATAACACCGTTGGTGATACCTTTAGCGGAAGTGATTATGTCTGGTACGACATCAAACTCTTCAGAAGCAAAGGCAGCGCCAAGACGGCCCCAGCCAGTAATAACTTCATCAAAAATTAGCAGGATATCGTGCTGGTCACAGATCTCACGCATCCGCTTCAGGTAGCCCTGTGGTGGCATGATGACACCGCCAGCTCCACTCATTGGTTCAATGATAACCGCAGCGATGCTATCTGCACCGTGGAAGTGAATCAGCTGCTCTAAGGCTTCAGCTTTATCCATTCCCTGTTCTGGCAGACCTTTGCTGAAGGCGTTGTTCGTGATATCCAGCGTATGCGGCAGATGGTCAACCGGCAATAGCGGGCCAAAACCGACCCGGTTTGGCGTCAAACCACCCACTGAGATACCACCGAAGTTAACGCCATGGTAAGCCAGCTCGCGGCCGAGGAATTTTGTTTTACCTGCTTTACCGCGTGAATTTTGGTATTGCAGCGCGATCTTTAGGGCTGTCTCAACGGCTTCAGAACCTGAGTTAGTAAAGAACACCTTATTTAATTGCGCAGGGGTGTGCTTAATCAGTCGGTTGGCAAATTCAAAACCGATGTCATGGCCAAAGTTAAACGGTGAAGCGTAATCCAGCTCACGTAGCTGTTTGCTAACAGCATCGGCGATTTCACTACGACCGTGACCCGCGTTTACGCACCAGAGACCCGCGGTGGCGTCCAGGATCTCCTGGCCTTCGTTGGTGTAGTACATAACACCTTCGGCACGCTCGATAATGCGCGGATCGTTTTTGAAGTCCCGGTTAGCCGTATATGGCATCCAGAACGCATCCATGTTTATGTTTGTGCTCATGAGAAAACCTTGTTTAAGTTATTAGTAATGGCCTGCTGTGCAATCAGGTCAGCATAGAATTTTTACTTTTCAGTAAGTGGCCTTATAGCCTCATATTAGCGCTAGTGTTAAAGTCTTATAAATAACAAACATTGAATGCTTACTTTGATGTTTATCAAACTTAATGCAAGGTCGTGATATGGTCAGTAAAGCGTTGCAAAGTATGGGGAAAGTAGGGGATTACGAGATTCGCCTGCTGCGGGTATTTAAAACCGTTGTTGAATGCGGTGGTTTCTCAGCTGCTGAAGTTGAACTAAATATCAGTCGCTCAACTATCTCTGTGCATATGTCTAATCTGGAAGCGCGGTTAAAGCTTAAGCTTTGCCAGCGAGGACGCTCGGGTTTTTCGCTGACAGAGGAGGGGTTGACCATTTATAACGCTACTCGCCAGCTGTTTTCCCGGTTGGCTGAGTTTCGTTCTACTGTTAATGCCTTGCATCAGCAGATGACCGGAGAGGTTCGGATTCTGACCTCAGATACCATCAGTTTGGATGAGCGCTGCGGCATGGATGAGGTGCTGGCAGAGTTTGCGGCTTTGGCTCCAGACGTTTATATCAGTTTTGATACGGCTCCTCTGGGGGAGATTGAACGGCGGGTAATTAACGGCGATGCAGATGTGGGCTTTATACCCCACCACCGGGACCTTGAGGGGCTGAATTTTCTGCTGATGTATAAAGATAAATCACTGCTCTATTGTGGTGACCGTCACCCGCTATTTCACGAGCAGGATGAGCAGCTCATTAATGACACATTGAAAGAGTGTAAGCTGGTTCACGCAGGCGTGCAGACCAGTCCAGAGTCAATTCTGCAGCTGGCTGAGATGAATAAAGCTGCAGAAGCCTATTACTATGAAACCCGTGCAACGATGATTCTATCTGGAGTATATGTAGGCTTTATGGCGGAAAAATTTGCTCAGCAGTGGGTGGATAGAGGTCGGATGCGGGCGTTGTTACCCGAGACCCGCTCCTATAATCTGCAGGTTGCTGCCATCAGTCGTCGTTCAGGGCCGTTGAATAAACCCAGAGACCTGTTTATGGCGTTGTTGACCCAGCATATTGAAGCATCGGATAAAGCACCGGCGTAGCTAGGTTTAATCTTTCAACCACTGGCTTATCTGTTGGATCAGCCATTCGGGTTGGTCATGGGGCAGGTCATGCCCTGCATCGGCATGTTGGATATGTGGCATATTCCAGGCTTCTGCCAGCTGTTGAGAGCAGCGTGGATTGACCAGCTGATCCTTCGCGCTACTGGCTAATAATAATGGTTTTTTTGGTGGATAGGGTTGTCCGCCACACTTCATGGCTAATTGTAACTGGTAGCGAAAATTGCTGAAACTAACCGGGTATTCCAGTTGATACATCTGCCAGAAAGAGAGGGTTTCTTCCCTGTGGCTTTGCTCCGTGCAGGTTAGGTCGTATATAGCCTCTTCTCTTTTATAGCCACTACTGAGCATTGCCCGAAACAGTTTTGGCATCGCGCCGGGTTGCAGGCGCATGTGTGGTTTATTCCAGGGGGAAAGGCTACTGTTGACCATGACAATGCCCTGGAGGTCATCCGGATACTCCTGCATCCAGTGGTATGCGATGATCCCTCCCGTAGATAAACCGAGCAGGTAGACCGGTTGTTCAGGTCGGTGACGACGATGCAGGTCGTCAATCAATTCTGAAACGGAGGTCGGCGTCAGGTGTTTGTAACGTGTGCCATTACCTGGCAGGTCGATACAACTCACCCGGGTATCAGGCAATCGCTGTTGCATTGTTGTTGCGAACTGACCCCAGTGCCGGCTTTCCCGACACAGCCCCCGCAATAATATCCAGTGTTGTTCAGCCATCAACACTTCTCCTTATAAAGCACTGAGTTAAAGTGTAGTCGGAAATTGCGGGGAGTCAGTTTACTTTCTACTGAGTGTGCCCTAATTATGAGCGGACAGAGCGAGCTCCCCGCTGTTGGAATTTTTGCATCTCTTCAGGGGGGACAAAAAGGCCGCCAGTGGTCCAGATCAGATGGGTAGCATTGCTCATGTGCTGTTCGAGGGCCTGCTGACTTTGGTAGGTTTTTCCTTGTTCGCTGTCTGTTAGCCAGCGAGGGCCAGCAAAACCGGCTGCAGCAGAAGGTTCGATCTGAATAGCTTCGGTCTGGAATAATTGGTACAACTGGCTGAACAGTTCATCATCGGCGACCGTGAACACACCGCTGAGAATGTTCTGCATAACAGAGCAAACCCATTTGGATGCCATGCTGACGGCAAGACCATCAGCTTCTGTGTCGACTTTCAAGCCTAGAGAATACACTGACTCAGGTTCTGAATCGGCTGAGGACTGCATTCCTAGCAGTACACAGGGGGCCTGGACTGGCTCGGCAAAGAAGCAGTGCACATAGGGGCCGAAAATTTGCTTCAGACCGAAATTGATACCCCCGGGCGCGCCACCCACGCCACAGGGAATATAAACGAACAGTGGGTGTTTAGCGTCTACCTGAATCTGCTGTTCAATAAGCTGTTGTTGCAGACGCAGTGCTGCCACGGCATAACCGAGAAATAGTCGTGGCGAGTTTTCATCATCGACGAAGTAGCTTTTGGGGTCGGCATCAGATGCGGCTCTGCCAGCGGCAACTGCTGCACTGTAATCATCACTGTGCTCGATAACCGTTACACCCCGGTCACGCAGGCGCGCCTTTTTCCACTGCTTCGCTTCCATGGACATATGTACCACCACTTTGAAGCCCAGAGCAGCACCGATAACACCGATACTCAGGCCCAGGTTACCGGTGCTGCTAACGGCTATTTCGTGTTGGTTAAACAAGGCTCTTGCTGCCGGGGAGGCAAGTGTCAGGTAGTCGTCATCGGTGCTGCTAAGGAGGCTGTGCTTAAGCGCTAACTGTTCTGCGTGACAAAGGACTTCATGAATACCGCCCCGTGCTTTTATCGACCCAGCTACAGGCAAGGCATGATCGCCCTTGATCATCAGCCTGCCTGGAAGTGCGCTGAAGTATTGCTGCTTTAATGTATCCGCAGGCAGGAGTTCAGATTCGATTAGTCCGTTGCTGTCCTGAAGTTCGGGAAATAGCTGTGATAATAAGGGTGCAAAGCGGCGCAGACGTTGGTCGGCTTGATGTATGTCAGCGAGACTCAGTTCGCTTTGTCCAGGTTGCGTATGAGCCTGATAAGCAGGGTTTAGCCATAGTAGTGGCTCAGCTTTGTTCAACGCCTGGCCTAGGGGGGTATCAATCATTCTCATGCCTGCTGTGCGAAGTGCCCGATAGATCGGGCAGTAATCTGGTTGTGAAGTGGTGGGTTAATTGCGTGGCTGATTTGGATTGATCGGCAGGCTGAGAGACTCTTTAACCTCTTCCATTACTATATAGCTTTTGGAGTTTTTTACCCCGGGCAGCGTCAACAGCATTTCGCCTAATAGCGCTCGATACTCAGACATGTCTGCGATTCGGGCTTTGATCAGGAAGTCTGCATCTCCTGAGACAAGGTGGCATTCCAGCACATAAGGTAACGCGGCAACGGCCAGATTAAATTTTTGAAAGGCATCAGGTGATTGGTAAGAGAGGGATATCTCAACAAATACCAGCATGCCATAACCCATCGCCTGTGGATCAATGCGGGCATAGTAGCCTTGAATCAGGCCATCTTTCTCAAGTCGTTTCACTCGTTCCATACAAGGCGTGGTGCTAAGCCCGACGATATCAGCCAGGTCGACATAGCTGATGCGGCCATTTTCCTGAAGTGTCTTGAGAATATTCAGGTCGATCTTATCCAGCTTACGTTTATGTTTAGAATTCATAGTGTTACTTCACTTGTTATTAGTATATAGGTAAAAATTTTCACTAATTTATATTTTTTAGGGTAATACTTTTTCAAATAGTTTAAATACAAAAGAATAAACTGTCAAAGATGCAATAGACTAGCTGAATAAATTGTTGGTCATAATTATAAAAACTGATAGGTATTTGTAATGCATATTTTGATTTTGGGTAGTGGTGTTATCGGTGTCACCAGCGCCTGGTATTTGGCTAAGCAAGGCCACCAGGTAACAGTTATAGATCGCCAGAGCTCACCAGGTATGGAGACCAGCTTTGCCAATGCCGGTCAGATCTCTCCCGGTTATTCCGCGCCCTGGGCTGCCCCTGGCGTGCCTCTGAAAGCTGTGAAGTGGATGATGCAGGACCTGGCACCGCTGATGGTTAATCCCAAGGTGAATGCAAATACCCTCAAGTGGATGACGAAAATGCTGGCCAACTGCAATAAGTCTTCATACCACACTAATAAAGCACGGATGATGCGTCTGGCTGAGTATAGCCGTGATTGCTTCAAAGATCTGCGTTCTGAATTAGATATCGATTATGACTCTCGCACCAACGGTACTCTGCAGATATTTCGTACTCAGAAGCAGGTTGATGCGGCGGCTAAAGATATCTCAGTGCTGGAAGAGTGCGGCGTTGATTATGAAATCCTGGATCAGGCTGGCTGCGTCGATCGTGAGCCTGCTCTGGCTCAGGTTAAAGATAAAATTGTCGGTGGTTTGCGTCTGCCCGGTGATGAGACTGGTGATTGCTTTAAGTTTACCAATGCCTTGGCTGACGAATGTAAAAAGCTAGGTGTTGTGTTTAAGTTTGATACCGATATCGAGGGCCTGATCAGTGATGACACTCAGATAGTTGGGGTGAAAACCAAGCAGGGTACCTTAACAGCTGATCGTTATCTGATGTGCCTGGGTAGCTACTCAACGTTATTGCTGGCCAATGTGGGGGTTGTTGTACCGGTTTATCCGATTAAAGGTTATTCCCTGACGCTGCCTATTATTGATGAGAGTAAAGCGCCGGTATCTACGGTGATGGATGAAACCTATAAGGTTGCTGTTACCCGTTTTGAAGACCGCATCCGGGTAGGTGGCACTGCTGAGATCACGTCATACGATATGTCGTTAATGGAAAAGCGCCGTAAGAATGTTGCGTTTACAGTTAGCGATCTGTTTCCGGGGGGTGGTGATATTGAAAAGGCCGAGTTCTGGACTGGATTACGTCCAATGACTCCCGATGGTACGCCAATTTTGGGTGGGTCTCGCTATCCAAATCTATACATGAATACCGGTCACGGTACCCTGGGTTGGACTATGTCTCTGGGGTCCGGCAAGTTTGTTGCAGATGTGATCACCGGTAACGCAACTGATATCGATCCAGAAGGTTTTTCCGTTACCCGTTACGGCCATAAGTAAGTCGTAACGGTTTTTGATGAGCACAGGGAGGAGGACCGGCCCGCCTGAAAATAGGTCGGTCCGGACCCTGTGCTCATTTTTTTTTACAGGATATAATCTGCAGCGGTTTGCCGCTGGAGAAGGGCGATCTGGCGATTAACCATTCAGGTAGCTTAAGCATCCACTTAAGCGATTCGCGAAGCCCGTTTTTTATACACATATTAGAATTTCATATTGGGGATTTAAGCATGCCAACTAAGACTATTATCGCAACTGAAAATGCACCATCTGCAATCGGTACCTATTCACAAGCTGTTAAAGTAGATAACACTGTTTATATGTCTGGTCAGATTCCTTTGGTACCGGCGACTATGGAGATGGTAACTGACTCTTTCGAAGCTCAGGCAGTACAGGTTTTTGAAAATATGAAAGCGGTTGCTGAGGCGGCAGGTGGTTCAATGAATGATCTGGTTAAAGTCAATATTCTGCTGACAGATCTGGTTAACTTCGGCACTGTAAATGAAGTGATGACGCGTTATTTTGATGAGCCTTATCCTGCCCGCGCTGCATACGCAGTAAAAGCCTTGCCAAAGGATGCTGATATCGAAGTTGAAGCCGTTATGGTTGTTAGCTAAAACAACTTTACGCTGTCTGAAGGTAGCGGTTAAAGATAATGTTCAAGATCAGGTTTACGGTAAGCGTTTGAAGGAAAGAGTCAAATGAGTCGAGCAGCAAAAATAACGGTTGATCTGGATGCCATTCGTCATAATTATCGTCTGGCTCGTTCCCTTAATCCCGCAGGGAATGCGGCGGCGATAATTAAGGCTGATGGCTATGGCCATGGTGCTGTTGTGATCGCGAAAGCTTTAGAATCTGAGGCCGATGCTTTTGGTGTTGCCTGCATCGAAGAAGGTGTAGAGCTGATTGAAGCGGGTATTAATAAGCCTGTTTTACTGCTTGAAGGTTTTTTTGAAGCCAGCGAGCTTGAGTACATCAGTGAGCATGATATGTGGTGTGCTGTGCACAGTCTGGCACAGATTGAGCAGATTGCTGCGGCTACTCTGAGTAAGCCAATTACCATCTGGTTGAAAATGAATTCGGGGATGAATCGTCTCGGGGTGCATCCAGATGACTACCAGGCTGCTTTTCAGCGCTTGAAACAGCTGGATAATGTGTCCGATGTGGTATTGATGACTCACTTTGCCTGCGCTGATGAGCTGGAAAAAAGTGAAACAGAAGCGCAATTGGCTACCTTTAATCGGGCAACTGATGGCATTGATGCTCCGGCTAGCATGGCAAACTCTGCGGGTGTTCTGGCCTGGTCTGACTCTCGGCGTGACTGGATGCGTCCTGGAATTATGCTCTATGGGGCAACGCCGTTTCCTGAATCACAGGAGAATGCGGACCAGCTGATTTCAGCCATGACGCTTACATCCGAAATTATAGCGGTACGCGATGTTCAGCCCGGTGAGTCTGTTGGCTATGCGGGTAACTTCTGTGCCGATAAGCTGACGCGTGTTGCTACGGTAGCCTTAGGTTATGCGGACGGATATCCGCGTCATGCGGTTACCGGAACACCTGTGTGGGTGAACGGTCAGCGCTCGCGAATTATTGGCAGGGTATCTATGGATATGCTGGCGATTGATCTGACCGATCTGCCGGATGCTGATGTGGGTACTGAGGTAGAGTTTTGGGGTAAGAATTTGCCGGCGGCAGAAGTGGCACCTTACTGTGACACCATTCCTTATACTCTGTTTACTGGTATTACCCGACGGGTACACAAGCGCTATATTAATCGCTGATCATAAACAGGCCGCTGTTACTTTAAGGAAAAGCGGCTCTGACCCAAGCGATTGCACTTTCGTGTTGTGTAAGTTGAACTAGAAAAGAGCCGCCGATTATCAAATCGACGGCTCTTTTTTGTTGTGTGCGTCCACATAAATATCACTAATGCTATCTCTGAGAGTCATTCTTGCTCTTTAGAACTTTCCGTTGTTATTCTTCCATTCGCTGCGTGGCAGCACTGTTTCAGTTGTATCCCAGTGTTCAACTAGTTTGCCATCGGCAACACGAAACAGATCATAAAACGATGTGTGAATACCGGCTTTTGAACCTTCGCAGACACTCAGGATGAAATTACCTTCAGCCAGTACCTTATGAAGGCGGTCATAGGCTAGGCTGTAACCTTGTTCTGATTTAGAGTTTAGAGCTGCCCGCAACGCTTCTGCACCATCAGCGATATCAGGGCTATGTTGCGTTAATTGCCCGTTATTGAAATAGTCATCCAGTTGTTCCAATTGGCGTTTTATCAGAATGTTTTCGACGAAAGATTGTACTTTTGCACGGTTAGCTTCGGTTAAATGCAGATCTGATATTCCAGTCTGCCCATCGACCATGCTGCGTCCTGATGGGTTAGGGCCTTGCCTGCGTTGTATGTTGTCCCAGTGTTCAACAGCCTGATCTTCTTCAAAACGGAAGATTTCAAAGCCAATATTCGAGTTGGCGAAATCATATTCAGTGTGCCCAAAAATATAATCTCCATCCTCAAAAATACGCACAATATTAACCCGTGGAGAGGTTTGTGAAATCCGTTTGAAGAGGGCTGCTAAGCCTTCACTACCTTCATGGGTACCAGGGTTGTGCTGAATGTATTTTGCCTCATTCACCACCGTCACAGACGCAGGGTCGCCGCTCTCGATGCCTTTAAGAAGCGCATGAATTTGATCTTTTCGTTTTGAGGTCACTGATTCAGGCTCCTGTTATTGTGAATTAGCTTGTAGAGATATCTGAACCATATTGTCCGCTTCAGGTCGAAAAATGAAGCCTTTACTGACATCTTTTTACGTCACTAAAAGCCATTCATGATAATTGTTCAGAAACTTTTCTAAGTTTAGTGCCCCAGTTTAACAACATGAAATCCGATCGCCTGGTGTCAGCTGTATTATGCGTTAAGGCAGGGGTAATCTTCACTCAGAGATGATATACAAGAGCATGATTAGTAAAGGAGATGATGATGTATGCGGTAATTTTCCGGGCAGAGATTGCTCAACTGGATGAAGAGTACAGCGTTATGGCAGCCAAGATGCGGGACCTGGCGATTCAGGAATACGGTTGCCGGGAGTTTACTGCCGTCACTGAGGGCCACAGTGAGATTGCGATTTCGTACTGGGATAGCGAAGATCAGATCCGCGCCTGGAAAGAAAATGCAGAACATCTGGTCGCTCAAAGAAAGGGTCGTGCCCAGTGGTATGTCTCATACAAAGTTCAGATAGTCGAAGTAGTACGAGAGTATAGCGCTGGATAATGATTTTGATTGTTAAGTAAGGGGAGATAGGTGTGGTAGGTTTCTCACAGGTTTTTGTCAGGTTTATAACGCTGCTGATGTTCGCGTTTATTACCTCAACAACACACGCAGGCAGTAGTGTCTGGAAGATCAGCTCTGCTGATAAAGCGCTTTATCTTGGTGGCACTGTTCATATGTTACGCAAGAGTGACTATCCACTGCCACTGCAGTATGAGCGTGCTTACGCTGAGGCGGACAAATTAGTATTTGAAACCGATCTGGCGCAGCTACAGACTCTGGATGTGCAGCAGCGGATGCAGCAGGCCGTAAGATATGCCGATAAAGGTGGATTGCAGCAACGGATTTCACCGGCCCTTTACCAGCGTATCGGTAAAGTCTGGCAACAGTATGGCCTGCCCGCAGAGCTACTTAATGGCCTGCGTCCATCGGGCGTTATCCTTACCCTGACGATGCTGAATCTGAAGCAGATCGGAGTTGATGCTCAGGGTATTGATGACTTTTTCCATACCCAGGCTGTCCGTGATGGTAAACCTGTAGCGGGTCTGGAAACGGCCGATCAGCAGATCGGTTTTCTAGGCGCTATGGGTGAGGGGGATGAAGAACGTTTTATGGCGATGTCGCTGGATGAGCTGGAAGAATCTGCGGGATTTATCGATGAGCTGATCAGTGCCTGGCGTCGGGGGAGTCTGGTCGATCTGGATCGTCTGATGGTGGCGGATATGCGTCGTGATTTTCCTGAACAATACAACACCCTGCTGGCCGACCGGAACCAGGCTTGGCTACCGCAGATTGAGGTGATGCTGAAAGACCGGCCAGTTGAACTTGTGCTAGTCGGTAGCGGCCACCTGGCTGGAGAGGATGGCCTGTTGCGACAGTTAAAGCAGCGTGGCTACAGGATTGAATTACTAAACTGAAGGATTGAATAAACAGAAGCGACCGGTCAGCTGGCTAGTTGTAGCCGCTGGCTGTCCCCCAGTAGTTCTAATAGCTGTAGTTTACCTTTCGGGTCTTTGCGGGTGACCACTTGCCCTGCTTTAGGGAAATGGGTATCTCGCAAGCGTGACAACCAGAAGCGCAATGCTGCTACCTGTAGCATCGCACTGAAGCTTTTCTGCTCATCACTGTTCAAAGGGCGGACGCTTTGATAACTGTCTAGTATCAGCAGTGCTTTATTGAAGTCATACTGTGCGGCTGATTCATCGTAGCACCAGGCGTTCAGTGTGACACAGAGATCATAAAGATAGGGCGCTGAACAGGCGTGGTAGAAATCGATCAAACCACAGAGTTGATCGCCTTCAAACAGAGCGTTGTCTGGAAACAAGTCTGCGTGAACCGGCCCGCTTGGAAGGCTTCCCCAAGGAATATTTCCGGCATCTAACAAGTTATGCTGCAGGGTCTGTTTTTCGCTTTCAGACAGCTGGGGCATTAACTTAGCACCAAGCTCAGTACACCACTGATGAATATGTACGTATTTGTCACTGTTAAGTTGCTCTGAAATTTGGTGCATACGCGCCAGTGTTAGTCCAATTACACTGGCCTGTTGATCAGAGGGGGCCTTCAATGGACTGCCTGCCAGGCGTGACATCAGCACGGCGGGACGATCGTTAAGTTGTCCGTATAGATCGTTATTTTCCATATGTATCGGTTTGGCGCAGGCAATACCCTGTTGAGACAGCTGTTCTATGTAATCAAGAATAAAGGGCAGCTGGCCGATATCAACCGACTCAACCAGTGTCAGAACATATTCACCCGCACTAGTAGTAACAAAATAGTTTGTGTTTTCCACCCCGGCTTCAATGCCCTGAAAACTAATCAGCTCGCCTACGGCATATTGCTGCAGATACTGTTCGAATTGTGTTTGGGTTACCGGGGTGTACACAGACATCGGTCCGCTCCTATACTCAGCAGACAGTTATTAAACTGCCTGTTAATCAGTTGTTATTGTTTAAGTCAGTGTTTTATCAGCCGCTGTATCAGGCCCTTTGGCCTGTAGATCGGCATGGTAAGAGGAACGAACCATCGGACCGCTGGCAACATTCTTGAAGCCAAGTTGATAGCCAATCTGCTCATACTCTTTAAATTCTTCCGGCGTGACATAGCGTTCAACCGCCAGATGGTGTTTCGATGGCTGAAGGTACTGCCCGATAGTGATCATATCTACGTCGTTAGCCCGCAGGTCTTTCATCACTTTAATGACTTCCTCCTGGGTCTCGCCCAGTCCTACCATGATGCCGGACTTGGTATCTAC
>JAIBDA010000085.1 GCA_024679635.1 Amphritea sp.
GGTTTATGATCTTGCCAGTCATGAGCGCATTGTACGTGGGCGGATGCCTACTCTTGAAATGATTAACGAGCGCTTTGCCCGACATACCCGAATCTCTCTGTTTAGCCTGTTACGTAACAATGCCGATGTATCAGTCGGTGGCGTGCAGATTATGAAGTACTCCGACTATATACATACGCTTTATGTCCCTACTAGTATTAGTTTATTGAGAGTGACTCCTTTGCGGGGAACTGCGTTGCTGGTAATGGACGCTAAGTTGGTGTTTAAACTGGTGGATAGCTTTTTTGGCGGTGATGGTCGGCATGCAAAGATTGAAGGCCGGGAGTTCACCCCAACTGAGATCAGGCTGATAAATAAAGTTATTGATCAGTTCTTTGCTGATCTGGAGGGTTCTTGGGAGCCTGTGATGCCGCTTAAGTTTGAAGTGAGTGGGCATGAAGTTAACCCGGCGATGGCGAATGTGATTAACCCATCCGAAGTCGTCGTAGTGAGTAGCTTTCAGGTTGATATGGAAGGGGGGACTGGTGAGTTCCATGTTACGATGCCCTATTCCATGCTGGAGCCGATTCGAGATATTCTGATTTCCGGATATAAGCCTGCTGAGGAGGAGTTGGATGAACAGTGGCTTACCTCCTTGAAGGGCGATATGCTCGGAGCATCAATGAATCTAGATCTGGTGATTGCAGAGAGAAAAATGAAGCTGCGAGATGTAATGCAGCTGGAAGCCGGTGATGTTATACCGATAGATATTGCTGATACATTGTTGCTCAAGGCCGCCCGGGTTCCTATTTTTAATTGTAAGCTGGGGACCTCCAGAGGTAATCTGGCTGTGAAAGTTATGAGTCGGACTAAAAATGAATAAACCGTTAGACAGAGCGTATCACTCATGAGTAATGACGAGATTGAGAATCAGGATCAAGATGCAGGCATGGATGACTGGGGTGCAGCGATGGCCGAGCAGGCTCAGGCTGAGTCAGGTGTTGTTGAAAACCAGGCGATTGATCTTGATGAGCTAAGAGATGACAGCGTTGCGCTGGATAATCCCAGTATGGATGTGATTCTTGATATACCTGTTAAGTTGTCGATGGAAGTGGGGCGGTCTGATATTTCGATCCGTAACTTGCTCCAGCTTAATCAGGGTTCTGTTGTTGAATTGGATCGGGTAGCGGGTGAGCCTCTGGATGTGTTGGTCAATGGCACCTTGGTGGCTCACGGTGAGGTTGTTGTGGTTAATGATCGCTATGGTATCCGGTTGACTGATGTTATCAGTCCACAGGAACGCATTGATAAACTGAGGTAATTCGATTGCCTGTCAGTTCTTATTTAAGCGGCTGTTTTGAATCTGGTTACCGTGCTCTGATTGTAATACTGGGGCTTGGTTTCAGTGGTTTGCTAGCTGCTGCACCTGAGGTGTCCTCTTCCTCTGTGCCAGATACTAGTAAGGTACGTTCGGTAGTAGATCCTCTTAATACGGGTTCGCTGACGCAGTTGCTTGCTGGGCTGGTGCTGGTTATTGGGCTGATTTTTCTATTAGCCTGGCTGCTTAAGCGTTTTACCGGTTTGTCGGGTCAGAATCGTTCTCTTCAGGTTGTTGCTTCGCTTTCTTTATCTGCCCGTGAGAAAGTGGTTCTGATTCAGGCGGGTGATCAGCAGCTTCTTTTGGGGGTTGCCCCGGGTCGCGTAAATCTGTTGCAGAGCTATGATCAACCTTTGATTGAGCCGGGCGTGGCAATGGGAGAGTTTGCAAATAAGCTTCAGCAGGCGTTGAGCCGTAAGGGGGCTGAGTGAAAAGAGTCTTTGCTCTATTATTGCCGTTTTTACTGGTTCCTGGTCTGGCAATGGCAGCTGATCCGGGTATTTCAGCGGTTACGTTAACGACGAACCCAGATGGCAGTGCTGAATATAGTGTGACGCTTCAGATTTTAGGGTTAATGACCCTGCTGACGTTCCTGCCAGCCATTCTGATGATGATGACCTCCTTTGCCCGGATTATTATTGTTTTTGCTATTTTGCGGCAGGCGCTTGGCTTGCAGCAGACCCCGTCTAATCAGATTCTGGTAGGGCTGGCGTTGTTTCTAACGCTGTTTATTATGTCGCCGGTGCTGGATAAAGTGAACGAGCAGGCTGTGCAGCCTTATCTGAATGAAGAGATTACTTCTATAGAAGCGCTGACTGCTGCTAGCGTTCCGTTTAGAGGTTTTATGCTGGATCAGACTCGGGAGACCGATCTTAACCTGTTTATGAATATCTCCCGGACTGAGGCGGTTGAAACGCCGGATGATATTCCCTTCACTGTGCTTGTTCCCTCCTTTGTGACCAGTGAATTGAAAACCGCATTTCAAATTGGCTTTATGCTGTTTATTCCGTTTCTGGTTATTGACCTTGTGGTTGCCAGCGTATTGATGGCGATGGGTATGATGATGTTGTCACCGGTAATTATCTCGCTGCCTTTTAAGATCATGCTATTTGTACTAGTGGATGGATGGGCTATGGTTATAGGCACATTGGCTGGAAGTTTTGTTGTATAGCTCAGTTAAAGAGCATTATTTTGTGATTGATTAAGAGGGTTTTATATGACACCGGAGATGGCTCTTGATCTGTTTGCTGAGGCGCTGTTTTTAATCGTTACGATGGTGATAGTCATAGTTGTACCTTCGTTGATGGTGGGGCTTCTCGTCTCTACTTTTCAAGCGGCAACCCAAATTAATGAGCAGACCTTGAGTTTTCTGCCTCGTCTGATTGTTACCTTGTTGACAATTATGTGGGCCGGTCCCTGGATTCTTGGGCAGCTGATGGATCACTTCAATAATATTTTCGCCAATATTCCGTTGTTTTTAGGGTAGCCAATGCTGCAGCTGACAACGCTTCAGATCGAACAATGGGTAGCTCAGTTCTTACTGCCTTTCTTTAGAATAGCGTCTTTCTTTATGGTGGTGCCGATGATTGGTACTCAGTTGGTTCCCTCGCGAATCCGGCTGGGTTTGGCTTTGTCGATGACTATTGTATTGCTGCCGGTTTTACCGGAGATGCCGGTGTTAAGTGGAATGTCCTTACAAACCTATATTCTGGTGGCGCAGCAGATTATTATCGGCACGGCAATGGCGTTTGTTATTCAGGTGTTATTCCAGATATTTTCTCTGGGGGGGCAGTTGATCTCTTCTCAGATGGGTTTGGGTTTTGCTTCGGTCAATGATCCAGCGAACGGTGTATCGGTTGTTGTACTCTCCCAGTTATATCTGATGTTGGTGATGTTGTTGTTTATGGCCTTTAATGGTCATTTAGTGATGTTTGAGGCTTTAGCCAGAAGTTTTTTTGTGCTCCCGGTCTCTGAGGGGGCTATGCCTGCTTCGGGGTATATGGCATTGGTGAAGTCCGGTAGTTGGATGCTTTCCAGTGCTTTATTGATGGCTCTGCCTGCCGTTACAGCGCTGCTGGTGATTAATTTTGCATTTGGAGTGATGGCTAAAGCGGCCCCGCAATTGAATATTCTTGCTATCGGTTTTCCGTTTACGATGTTAATGGGGTTGATGATCACCTGGGCTAGTCTTGAGGGTTTTTTAGGGCAGTATCAGCGATTTGTTTCGCTCGCTTTTGATTATCTCGATCTGGTTATCGGTGTTGGGAGGCTCTAGGTATGGCTGAAGAGAGTGGCCAGGAAAAAACTGAAGAACCCACGGCGAAACGGCTGAATGATGCTAAAGAAAAAGGGGATATTGCACGCTCTAAAGAACTTGCTACCACTGTTTTGTTGTTATCTGCTGCCGCGGCAGCGGTGATGTTTGGTGGTCAGGTGACGGATGCGATGGCTGGAATGATGAGGTTTAACTTCAGTCTCGACAGGCAGTCCGTGATGGATCCGGCGCTTATGTTTACCCACCTGGGGTTTTCTTTGTCAGAGGCGCTCAAGTCTCTGTTTGGTTTTTTTCTTGTGTTGCTGATTGCTGCCCTTGTTGGGCCTATTGCTTTGGGTGGATGGAATCTCAGTCTGAAAGCGATGGCGCCAAAAATGAGTCGATTGGATCCCTTGGCGGGCATTAAGCGAATGTTTTCCTTGAAAGCGTTGATTGAGTTGTTCAAGGCGTTAGCAAAATTTTCGGTTGTCGGTGCTCTTTCCTTTTTTGTTTTGTTAACGACCAAAGAAGAGTTGTTTTCGTTAGGTGCGCAAGATGTAGTCCCGGCGATGTCTCATGCGACAGAGATAGTGATCTGGGCGTTTCTGATTATGAGTCTGTCGATGATTATAATCTCTCTGATTGATGTGCCTTTTCAGATCTATGACTATACCCAGAAACTTAAAATGACCCTTCAGGAAGTGAAGGATGAGATGAAGAATACTGAGGGTAAGCCCGAGGTTAAGGGGCGTATTCGACAGTTGCAGCGTGAAATATCCCAACGGAAAATGATGTCTGCAGTGCCTGAAGCGGATGTGGTGATTACTAACCCAACTCATTATGCCGTGGCACTTAAATACGATCAGAGTGGTGGAGGAGCTCCGTTTCTGGTTGCTAAAGGAGCGGATTTTGTAGCATTGAAGATTCGAGAGATTGCAGATGCTCACGAAGTTCCTGTGCTTTCTGCTCCGGCTCTTGCCCGGGCTATTTATCACTCAACAGAAGTGGAGGAAGAGATTCCTTCAGGCTTGTTTAAAGCGGTCGCGGAAGTGCTTGCCTATGTCTTTCAGTTGCAGCGTCATAAGCAGCGTCAGGGGCCTGCGCCAAAAGAAGTTTCTCAGGATCTTGATATTCCGTCAGAGCTGCGACAAGACGAATAATTACCCCCGGTTTGCCCGTTCCCTGCTTCCGTGATGTGGCTGGATTCTTGCAGTAATTACAAGGTGAAAGGCGAAGCGTCAAAAAATTGATGTTTTTAAGTGCTTATTAGTGCTATTTTTTGTTCTATAATCAATCAATTTTAATCTGACGTATTTTTGACGCTTCGCCTGTTGGTGAAGATGTTATCTGGGGTGTAAGTGAACAGAACGGCGGTTTACAATAATGTGCGGGACGTTGGCAAAGGGAATCTGGGTATTCCTTTTCTGCTTCTGCTTGTGCTGGGTATGGTTACGCTACCCATGCCGCCGTTCCTCCTTGATACTTTGTTTACCTTTAATATAGCGCTTTCGATTGTTGTCTTGTTGGTGTGTGTCTATTCGATGCGCCCTTTGGACTTCGCTGTTTTTCCTACGATTCTTCTGATTACGACTTTGATGCGTCTGGCGCTAAATGTTGCCTCTACCCGAATAGTGCTTCTCCACGGTCACGAAGGTGGTGATGCCGCAGGTAAGGTGATTGAGGCGTTCGGTGAAGTGGTGATTGGCGGTAACTATGTCGTGGGTCTGGTGGTCTTCCTGATTCTGGTTATCATCAACTTTGTTGTTGTAACTAAGGGTGCAGGCCGAATATCTGAAGTGAGTGCCCGCTTTACCCTGGATGCGATGCCGGGTAAGCAGATGGCGATTGATGCGGATCTTAATGCCGGTTTGATAAGCCAGGAAGACGCCAAGCTTCGGCGGCAAGAAGTGACCCAGGAAGCTGATTTTTACGGTTCAATGGATGGTGCCAGTAAGTTTGTCCGGGGTGATGCTGTAGCCGGGATTCTGATCTTGGTAATTAATATTCTCGGAGGTCTCGGGATAGGTATGCTCCAGCATGATCTCTCCTTTGATCTGGCGGCTCGTTACTATTCGTTGCTGACCATCGGTGATGGACTGGTCGCTCAGATCCCGTCCCTTCTGCTTTCCAC
>JAIBDA010000089.1 GCA_024679635.1 Amphritea sp.
ATGCGGGCAGTGGAAACCGGGCGCTGGTTAATCAGGAGCACCAATAACGGCATCAGCGCACTAATCAGCCCGGATGGACAGATCAGCGCGACGATACCTCAATATGAGCAGGCGGTGCTGGTAGGCGAGGTCCGCCGAATGGAGGGCCTGACACCTTATCAGCAATGGGGAATATTACCGCTGCAGATTCTGACAGCGCTAATGCTATTGCTAGGACTCTTCACCGCTACTCCAAGGAGCAGAAGTGCGTACAAAAGTATCTGAGCCGCATTTCTGACACAGGGATAGACGACTAGTACGGGTGTTAGTCGTCTTCTCTCCGCACACTAAGCAGGAAAATGTGCCTGCCGCCGCTATTTCGCGGGCATGATAATGATCTTCACCACTGTCCAGCCGCTGCTCTAGCTCAGCAATACCAATCCGGGTTCGATCTGCCAATTCCATCAATTGCCGGGCAACCTGCTGCTCCAGAACATTCAGATCAAAGTTAAGCCAGGCGGCGATTCCCTCTCCGGTTTCATGAGCATAGTACCCCAGGCGCTTAAGATCCCGTTTCAAATAAGCGCTAAGCAGATCCATCTCATCCCGGGTCATCTCTTCAGCAGTCAGTTCAAGCTCAACCGCCTCTTCAATTTTCTGTTGCAGGTAGTCCCATGAGCGGTGTTCTGCTGACTCCAGATCCTTACGCAAACGACTAAGTACACGGTCATACTGAGCACTGCGATCTAAACCATTATTATTGTTGCTCATATCACTCTCCAAAGCCGACGAAAAACTATATGTAAGATTGCATATATTGTATCCTATGCTCCATAGACAAAACTTTCCATTGACCGGCACCAATCCTTTGCCGGTTTTTATTATCAGAGCCAAAATGAACGAACAATACAAACCGCAGCACATTGAGCCAGAAGTTCAGAAATTCTGGGTAGAAAATGAAAGCTTCAAAGCGACTGAAGACCTTTCCAAAGAGAAATTCTACTGCCTTTCCATGTTCCCCTACCCTAGTGGTCGGCTACACATGGGTCATGTTCGTAACTACACCATTGGCGATGTAGTTTCACGCTATCAGCGGATGCAGGGTAAGAATGTCCTGCAACCTATGGGTTGGGACGCTTTTGGCCTGCCCGCAGAAAACGCGGCGATGAAAAACAATGTGCCACCCGCTAAGTGGACCTACGAAAACATCGATTACATGCGTGATCAGCTGGACCTGATGGGCTTTGGTTACGACTGGAGCCGGGAAGTTGCCACCTGTCACCCAGAATATTATCGCTGGGAGCAGTGGTTTTTTACTCAGCTGATGGAAAAAGGATTGGTCTATAAAAAAGATTCCGAAGTTAACTGGGATCCGGTTGATCATACCGTACTGGCAAACGAGCAAGTTATCGATGGCCGTGGCTGGCGTTCCGGTGCTTTGGTTGAACGTAAAAAAATCCCTCAGTGGTTCCTGAAAATCACCGATTACGCCGATGAGCTATTGGATGATCTGGATAAGCTGGGAGAGTGGCCTGAACAGGTCCTCACTATGCAGCGCAACTGGATCGGCCGTTCTGAGGGCGTAGAGCTAAGCTTCCACGTTGAAGGCTTTGGCGAAATGGAGGTCTTCACCACCCGTCCGGACACACTGATGGGCGTGACTTACGTTGCAGTAGCCCCTGCTCACCCACTGGCGCAGCAAGCAGCAGAGAACAATCCTGAACTGCAAGCCTTTGTCGCTGAGTGCAAAAACATGAAAGTGGCTGAAGCCGATATGGCCACTATGGAAAAGAAAGGCTTCGACCTGGGTATCCAGGCGGCTCATCCAATTACCGGTGAAATGGTCCCGGTATGGACCGCTAACTTCGTACTCATGGATTACGGTTCTGGCGCGGTTATGTCCGTACCAGCCCATGATCAGCGTGACTTTGAGTTCGCAAAAAAATACAACTTGCCTATCAAGCAGGTCATCCGCCCTGCTGATAGCAACATCGTCGTCAATATGGATGAAGAAGCCTATACCGACAAAGGTATTCTGGTGAATTCCGGAGATTTCGATGAGTTAGATTTTGAGATGGGATTCAAAGCGATTGCCGCTGAACTCCAGAGTAAAGGTAAAGGCAAAACCACCATCAACTATCGACTGCGCGACTGGGGCGTATCCCGTCAGCGCTATTGGGGCACCCCAATCCCGGTTATCAATTGCGATAGCTGTGGCGCAGTTCCAGTACCTGAAGACCAACTACCCGTTGTACTTCCTGCCGATGTAACGTTTGATGGTGTTGGCTCCCCAATCAAGAAAATGGACAGTTTTAAGAAAACCAGCTGTCCAAAGTGTGGCGGCGACGCTGAGCGCGAGACCGATACCTTCGATACCTTTATGGAATCATCCTGGTATTACGCCCGATACGCCTGCCGCAATGCCGAAACAATGCTGGAACCGGAAGCCGCTAATTACTGGCTGCCAGTCAATCAATATATTGGCGGCATCGAGCACGCTATTCTCCACCTGCTTTATTCACGCTTTTTCCACAAACTTATGCGTGATCAGGGGTTGGTTAACTCTGACGAGCCGTTTGAACGGCTATTATGTCAGGGCATGGTACTGGCAGAAACCTTCTATCGCGAAGATGAGAACGGCGGCAAGCTGTGGATCTCGCCCACTGAAGTCAAGATCGAGAAGGACGAGAAAGGTCGTGTCATCAAAGCGACTCACATCGAAGATGGCCAGCCAGTTGATTCCGCAGGCATGGGCAAGATGTCCAAGTCAAAGAACAACGGTATCGATCCACAAGTAATGATCGATAAATATGGCGCCGATACAGTGCGCCTGTTTATGATGTTTGCCGCACCTCCTGAGCAATCTCTGGAATGGTCGGATTCCGGTGTTGAGGGAGCACATCGATTCCTTCGGCGTCTGTGGAAACTGGTACACGATCACCTGCAATACCCGGGTGACCTGGTAGCAATCGAGCCAGATTCGTTGAATGATCAGCAAAAAGAGTTGCGTCGTAAGACCCACGAAACGATTAAGAAGGTTTCCGATGACGTTGAGCGTCGTCAGACGTTCAATACGGCTATCGCGGCGGTAATGGAACTGACTAATGCCATCAGCCGCTTTGTTGATGCCAGTGATCAGGGACGCGCTATCACCCGTGAAGCTCTCACCGCTGCGGTTCAGTTACTCGCCCCCATCGTGCCTCACATCACTCATCAGCTATGGATAGATCTGGGTAACAGTAATACTTTACTGGATGCGCCCTGGCCGATGGCCGATGAAGCGGCAATGACCCAGGCCAACGTAATGATGGTCGTTCAGGTTAATGGAAAAGTGCGGGCGAAGATCAATGTGCCCGCAGACTCCGATGAAAGCGTTGTGTTACATACAGCCTTGGCAGATGAAGGGGTTCAACGCCACATGGATGGTAAAACAATTCGTAAGCAGATTGTGGTACCCAATAAACTGGTCAACATCGTTGTTGGTTAAGGAATAACAGATGACTTACGGCCTGAATCGGTTTTCAGCAACACTCTTTCTGATAGTCAGCTGTCTGATGCTCTCCGCCTGCGGATTTCATCTGCGTGGCAGTGCTGAGATAGCAGAACCGCTACGCCAGCTGACTCTGGTAATGCCAGATCGCTCACGCAGCAACCTGGAACCGCTTCTGCGCCGTCAGTTTGAAGCCAACGGTATTACGGTAAACGGTGGCCCGGGCTATCGGCTAGAGATTAATTCTGAATCCCGTAGTCGTCGTGAAGCCTCTCTGGGTGCGAACGCCGATATCGACGAGTACGAATTAACCCGCAAGGTCAGTTTCCTTGTGAGAAATCCACAAGGGGAGATCGTACTGGAACGTAAGCTGACGATAGAACGTACTTACGATTACGATGCCGACCGGGAAACCGCCAGCAGTGTTCAGGAAACCCAGCTCTACTCTGAAATGGAGCAGCAACTGGCCAGTCAGATCCTCCGTTTCTACGCCAACATTAAGCCTTAGACCCTATGAAAATAAAACCAGAGCAGCTTGCCAGCAAACTCAGCCAGCAACCGGCTCCGGTTTATATGGTGACCGGTGACGAAACCCTGCTGATTGAGGAAAGCTGCGACCTTCTGCGTCAACACCTCAACTCCGTGGGGTTCTCCGAACGGGAAACCCTCTACACCGACTCGGGCTTTAAGTGGGAATATTTACTGCAGTGCGCCAACGCTCTCTCCCTGTTTGCTGAACAGAAAATCATCGAACTTCGCTTAGGCAGCAGCAAACCCAACAAACAAGCCAGTGAAATCCTGCGCGAATACCTGGAACGTCCTGCGGAAGACAATGTACTACTGATTATCGCCAATAAACTGGACGCCAGTGCAAAGAAAAGCGCCTGGTTCAAAGCGATCGATCAAAAAGGCATTATTGTAGAGATCTGGCCGGTAGAACTTCAGCAACTCCCCGGCTGGATTAATCAGCGAGCCCAACAGATCGGTCTTCACCTTGAAAATGATGCGGTTCAGTTACTCTGTGAACGTATCGAAGGTAACCTGCTGGCAGCTAAGCAGGAACTGGACAAACTTAACCTCCTCTACGCCGGCCAGACCATCTCCGCTGATATGGTAATGGACAGCGTATCCGACAGCTCCCGCTATGACATCTACGGTTTGACCGAAGCCGCTATTCAGCAACAGGTTAGCCGGTGTAACAAAATCATTGAAGTGTTACGACAGGAAGGTACTGAAGCAACCGTAGCGCTCTGGGCGATCAGCAAAGAGATCCGGTCTCTCATCGCCGTCCAGAACGGCCTCAGCAAAGGCACCCCTTTTGACACTATCTGTCAGCGAGAGCGAGTCTGGGGCAAACGGAAAAACTGGATACGCTCAGCGGCTCAGCGTATCCACCCTGACACCCTCAAGCAGATGCTGAGCCGTTGCTCAGAAGCCGACGCGCAGATCAAAGGCGCTGTTGGCGACCCTTGGTTAACCCTGACCGGGATAACCCTGCAGCTTGCCGGAGTCGAATTAGGGCTGAGATAGACCGCTGAACAAGTTCAGCTGGCTAGAACGCCGCTTCGCGGCTGCAATAGGTTAGACGGAAAACTTCGTTTTCCTTGCCAGGAAGAGCAAAAGCATTCAGTTGATCTATCTTTAGCATATAAGCGATACTTAAAGCTGGTTTTGAGAGAGGACTCTTTCTGTGATTAATACCCGACTAGTCATTTTACCCGCTCTACTCACGCTGCTGTTGAGCGGCTGCTCTGATGACAGCCCCCCTCAAACCACCTCAACCGATGGTGAAGAGCTCTACTCCCTCAACTGTGCACGCTGCCATAAAAAAGATGGCAGCGGCGACTTTCTCAAAGGAATTCCTGCAAACAAACGTACCGCATTGCTGGAGGAGCAAGTAGTGCTACTGATCCGTCAGGGCGACCC
>JAIBDA010000102.1 GCA_024679635.1 Amphritea sp.
CCATGTCACCCACTTGAACTTCAAGCTCTTGGGCATCATTCAGGAACTGGCTACGATCAATAACAGCCTCAGATTTCAGGCCAGCATTCACGGTAACCCAGTCGCTATCGATTTCGATAACTTCACCCATTACAACAGTGCCTGGCACCATATCAACGAGTTTAAGGGATTCTTCAAATAAGTCAGCAAAGCTTTCGGTCATGCTTTTTCCTATTCTGAAAACACCTTCAAACAGTGTTCACAGAGTCTATTACCTATATTGTCAGATCATACAGGGCAGTTTAAATATTCCGGGGGGCCGCAAAATCCTGACTAAAAAACGACCACACAGAAGAGAGTTAGGGGCAGTATTTTACAGACAACCGCGCCCAGAAGAAAGCAAATACAGGAATCAATTTGTAATTTTTAGGTCAAATCCGAGATCAACACATCTAACAGCTGAGACAACAGCGCTTTAAAAAGATAAAAAAAGGGCTTTCGCCCTTTTATCCCTCTTCCGCATCAGCAGGGGCGGAAGATTTTTCAATCACATCCAGTGAATCTACTCGCTGATAACCCCGTGGCAGTTTATTCCCGCGTCGACCCCGCTCTCCGCGATAATGCTCCAGATCAGAAGGTTTCATCTTCAGATGCTGACGACCGGAATTAACCAGCAGAGTATCCTCTGGAGCCAAAGTAACTATCGCCACCAGCAACTCTTCTCTGGCTGCCGCTTTCGCAGATGGAATATTGATAATTTTATTACCTTTACCCCGGCCGAGCTCGGGCAGATCTTTTACCGGGAACACCAACATCCGTCCCTCGTTAGTCACAGCCACCAGCAGATCACTCTCTTTACGCTTTAGCGCCATCGGCGACATGCCTTTCGAGCCCTTAGGCAGAGTCAACGTGGCTTTACCAGTACGGGTTTTACTGGTCATATCAGAAATTTTGGTGACAAAGCCATAACCAGCATCGGACACTAACAGTACAGCGTCATTATCTTTACCAGCAATAGCACCATCGATAGTCGCGCCCTTTGGCAGCGTTAGCTTACCGGTTATCGGCTCTCCCTGCCCCCGTGCTGATGGAAGGTTGTGCGCTTCGAGGGAATAGGCCCTGCCGGTGCTATCCATCAAAATAACAGGCTGATTCATCCGCCCTAAACAGGCCAGTTTAAAGCCATCGCCTGATTTATAACTCAAACCTTCAGGATCAATATCATGACCTTTAGCTGAGCGAATCCAACCCTGTTTAGAAATGACAGCCGTAATCGGGTCGGCTGTTAACAGCGCTTTTTCATCCAGCGCCTTGGCCTCTTCACGCGCAACTATCGGAGAACGACGATCGTCGCCGTACTCTTTAGCATCGGCTTTAAGCTCATCCCGAATCAATTTACGCATCAACTTTTCAGAACCCAGGATCTCTTCCAGATACTTACGCTCTTCAGAAAGCTCATCCATCTCGCCACGGATCTTGATCTCTTCCAGCTTAGCCAGCTGTCTAAGACGGATTTCAAGAATCGCCTCAGCCTGAATTTCGGAGATACCGAAACGTTCGATCATCACCAGCTTCGGCTTATCCTCGGTGCGGATAATCTCGATCACTTCATCAATATGCAGATAAGCGACCATCAAGCCTTCAAGGATATGCAGGCGCGCCAGCACTTTATCCAAACGATACTGTAAGCGGCGACGCACGGTTTCGGTACGGTACAGCAGCCACTCGGTGAGAATCTGCTTAAGATTTTTCACCTGGGGCCGACCATCGATACCGATCATATTCATATTGACCCGGTAGGTACGTTCCAGATCAGTACTGGCGAACAAATGCGCCATTAGCTGTTCAACATCTATACGGTTTGAACGGGGAACGATCACCAGCCGGGTGGGATTTTCATGGTTCGACTCATCACGAAGATCGGACACCATCGGCAACTTCTTCTGCTGCATCTGCTGAGCAATCTGCTCCAGAATCTTAGCCCCCGATACCTGATACGGCAGTGCGGTAATAACGATATCGCCCTGTTCTTTACTGTACACCGCCCGCATTCTCAGACTGCCTTTGCCGGTCTCGTACATCTTACGCAGCTCATGACGCGGCGTTATCAGCTCCGCTTCCGTAGGCATATCTGGCCCCGGTATAGTCTCACACAGATCTTCAAGACTCGTACTTGGCTTAGACAACAACTGGATACAAGCCTGTGTCACTTCACGCAGATTATGGGGCGGGATATCAGTTGCCATACCTACCGCAATACCGGTCGTACCATTAAGCAGAATATTCGGCAGGCGTGCCGGCAGCGTCATCGGTTCCTGAAGAGTACCATCAAAGTTAGCACCCCACTCAACAGTACCCTGCGCCACTTCTTTGAGCAGCACTTCAGCATACTTCGCCAGCTTCGACTCGGTATAACGCATCGCGGCAAAAGATTTCGGGTCATCGGGAGAACCCCAGTTACCCTGACCATCCACCAGCGGATAACGGTAGGAGAATGGCTGCGCCATCAACACCATCGCTTCATAGCAAGCACTGTCACCGTGGGGGTGGAACTTACCCAGCACATCACCTACGGTACGGGCCGATTTCTTATATTTCGCCGTGGACTTTAACCCCAGCTCAGACATCGCATAAACAATACGACGCTGCACAGGCTTCAGGCCATCACCGACATTCGGCAAAGCCCGATCGAGAATCACGTACATGGAATAATCCAGATACGCCTTCTCGGTATAGTCTTTCATTGACAGGCGTTCTACGCCTTCGTCGATATGTACTGTTCCGCTCATTTCTTATCCCAGGAGCTGTTCAAACTCATATTCTGTAAATCGCGTACATCTGATAACCGGTACAGCTTACATTTCCGCCAGGTTACCTTTACTTTCCAACCATTCTTTCCGATCGGGAGAACGCTTTTTGGCCAGCAACATATCCATCATCTCATTGGTATCATCACCCGCCTCGATGGTCAGCTGCACTAATCGGCGAGTATCACGTGACATAGTCGTCTCACGCAACTGAAGTGGGTTCATCTCACCCAGCCCCTTAAATCGCTGCACACCCACCTTGGCATTTTTACGCTCTGACTTTATCCGCTCGACAATGCTGTTTTTCTCATCATCATCGAGGGCATAGAAAACATCTTTCGCAACATCAATCCGATACAGCGGAGGCATCGCCACGTAGATGTGCCCCGCCGTGACCAGCGGTCTGAAATGACGTACAAACAGAGCACAGAGCAGCGTTGCGATATGCAGACCGTCGGAGTCCGCATCGGCAAGAATACAGACTTTACCGTAACGCAGACCATCAAAATTATCTGACCCCGGCTCAACACCCATAGCGATAGCAATATGGTTAACCTCCTGGGATGCCAATACTTCGTTATGGTCCACCTCCCAGGTATTAAGAATCTTACCCCGTAGCGGCATAACTGCTTGGTATTCACGTTCCCGGGCCTGCTTTGCGGAGCCTCCCGCAGAATCACCCTCCACCAGAAACAGCTCACCCTGCATGGCATCATTACCGGTACAGTCTGCAAGCTTACCCGGCAACGCCGGCCCTGAAGTAACCTTTTTCCGGATAACTTTTTTATTAGAACGCAGGCGTCGCTGAGCATTACTGATCACCAGCTCTGCCAGCTTTTCTCCATCTTCAACATGGCGATTGAGCCAAAGACTAAAAGCATCTTTAGCGGCACCGGCAATAAATGCGGCTATATGACGCGATGACAAACGTTCCTTAGTCTGGCCGGAGAACTGAGGGTCCTGCATCTTGGCCGACAAGACATAACAGCAACGCTCCCAAATATCTTCCGCGGAGATTTTCACCCCCCTGGGCAACAAATTACGGAATTCACAGAACTCTCGCATCGCTTCCAACAAACCGGTGCGTAAACCGTTTACATGGGTTCCCCCCTGTAAGGTAGGGATCAGGTTAACATAGCTTTCACAGGTCAACTCTCCCCCTTCCGGCAACCATTGCATCGCCGCATCCATCCCATCAACATCACCCTGAAACGAAACAGTAAAAGGCGCTTCTGGCAAGGTGTCGTAGACCTGTGTGGTGCCTTTCAGATAGTCCACCAGACCATCTTCGTAGTACCACTCCTCTTTCTCTTTATTAACACCGGAGGCATCGGTAAAGGTAACCCGCAGCCCAGAGCAAAGTACCGCTTTTGCCCGAAGCATATGCTTGAGTTTGGTGACACTGTATTTCGGGGTATCAAAATATTTTGGATCGGCCAGATAACGCACTTCGGTACCGGTATTACGCTGACCGCAGCTATCAACAATCTCCAGTTCTGAAACTTTCTCACCGTCTGCATAGGTCATCCGGTAGACATTACCGCCACGCCGGATAGTTACCTCAAGCAGCTTCGACAGCGCGTTAACCACCGACACACCTACCCCGTGCAAACCACCGGAGTAATTATAATTTTCATTGGAGAATTTTCCGCCGGCATGCAACCGGGTCAGAATCAGCTCAACACCACTAACACCTTCTTCAGGATGAATATCTACCGGCATCCCCCGGCCGTTATCTTTTACACTGATGGCGCCATCTTTATGCAGAACCACATCCAACTGTGAGGCATGGCCTGCCAGGGCTTCATCGACACTGTTATCAATTACCTCCTGTGCCAGATGGTTTGGCCGGTCGGTCTCGGTATACATACCGGGACGACGACGGACCGGATCCAGTCCACTCAGTACCTCAATTGCATCGGCGTTATAATTATTACTCATTGGATGTTTCAGTCCTTATCAGCCTGGAATGTCAGATCTGTGACA
>JAIBDA010000021.1 GCA_024679635.1 Amphritea sp.
ATTTCCTGAACACCGGCGTCTGCATACTTATCCAACAGGGCTTCCAGCACTTTCTGAGCTGTATTGGAATATTTAGTGAAGTAGTTACGCTTCTTAACATTATTCGCTCGTTCCTGACGAGTCAGCGGCGGCTGATCATATACTACGTGACAGATCAGGTCGAAGGGATCCATCTCCTTGCCCACTTCGTCATTCAGAGCTTCCCAGATCACACCATCCCCCGCCAACTCATCAATAACAGCTTGCTTACGCTCACTGTCTTGCCACTTGCGGGTGAACTCATCCAGTGAAGCAAAATGCTTCTGTACAGTTTTCCGGGTGTAGTCTTTGAATGACTCGGTTACCAGTTTGCCATCAGTATCGTAATACTGAACCCGCTCAGCGACCTTCTTCACAGTTATACCCGACACTCGATACTTAACGTATCCAGGTTCGTCTTCATCCCAGGCACCGTCTGATCCTGTACTGGTTGGATCGTACTCTCCCGATGGTTCATCACCACCCTGTTCGGTACTATCATCTGACAACTCTGAATCTGGAACATCCTCTTCGCTGCTGTTCAGCTCGTCGATAAAGGAACTATCTTCTTCGTCCGTAATATCTTCAGGCTTAGCGACCATCACTTTCTCAGGAATACCGTCGAAGCGCTCATCGGCAAACAACTCTGTCGCCTTTTTGAAATCCAGGATAGTGAACCAAAGCTTGTTATAGCGATCATCGATGCGGGTACCCCGACCAATGATCTGCTTAAACTTAGTCATCGACTGAATATTCTGATCAAGCACCACCAGCTTACAAGTTTTGGCATCGACGCCTGTGGACATAAGCTCTGAGGTGGTTGCGATAACCGGATAAGGCTTCTTAGGGTTAATGAAATTATCCAGCTGCGCTTTACCAATTTCATCATCACCGGTGATTTTCATCACATACTTTTCGTTCTTGGCCACTTGTTCCGGGTTTAGATTGACCAATGCCCGACGCATCCGATCGGCATGGTCTATGTCGTTGCAGAAGACGATCGTTTTGGCCATTGGATCAGTACGTTTTAGGTAAGCCGTGATCGTTTCAGCCACTAGCTGGGTGCGCTCATCAACAACCAAGGTACGATCAAAATCTTTCTGGTTGTAGATACGGTCCTGGATAATCTCGCCGTTGTTATCCACCTGATCCTTATTGGGTCGCCAACCCTGCAAGTCGATATCGATATCAACACGCACCACTTTATATGGCGCTAAGAATCCATCCTCGATCCCCTCCTTCAGCGAGTAGGTGTAAACCGGGTCACCGAAGTAATCGGTATTGGATACCTCTTCGGTCTCCTTAGGGGTAGCAGTGAGGCCAACCTGAGTGGCACTGCCGAAATATTCCAGGATCTCACGCCATGCACTGTCTTCAGCTGCACTGCCCCGGTGGCACTCGTCGATAACGATCAGATCAAAGAAGTTAGGATCAACCTGCTTATAAGCCTTCTGACTTTCCTCTGGCCCTGTTAGTGCTTGATAAAGCGCCAGGTGGATCTCATAGGCTGGATCAACTGTACGCCCGGTTATCTTGGTCATCACCTGGCCAAAGGGTTGGAAGTCATTGATACGGGTTTGATCAACCAGAATGTTGCGATCTGCTAAGAACAGAATGCGCTTCTTCTGACGGGCCTTCCACAGTCGCCAGATGATCTGAAAAGCTGTATAGGTTTTACCCGTCCCCGTAGCCATTACTAGCAGAGCACGGTTTTGACCTGCGGATACCGCCTCGATCGTTTTATTGATTGCTTGTAGCTGATAATAGCGAGGGGATTTACCACTACCGTCGTCATGATAATCTTGTGTAATGATAGGCAACTGGGCTTCTGTATAGCCCTTCCACTGACAATACCTCTGCCAGAGTTGTTCAGGCGTCGGAAAGTCTTCCAGCGTGATCTCTGATTCCAGCATCTGTGGATTAGTTTTATCGTGGAAGACGAAGCCGTCACCATTACTGGCAAAGATAAACGGTACGTCCAGCAGCCGGGCGTAATCCAACCCTTGCTGCATACCTTTACCGATTTCATGCTTATTAGCTTTAGCCTCGATTACTGCTAGCGGCATATTCGGCTTGTGGTATAGCACTATGTCAGCCGATTTAACCGTTTTACGGACACCTAACTGGCCTCGGACAATAACCTTACCATCCCGGAGCTTTACCTCCTGTCGGATCTGCATCATCGCGTCCCAGCCTGCTTGATCAACTGCTGGCAGAATGAACTTGGTGATGATGTCAGTTTCGGTAAGCTGCTTCTTGTCCATGCTGAACGTCCTGTCTGCTTAAGCGCTATCTATTTGATCTAGTAATATAACATCCGCTTCTCTTGCAACCCAACATATTCACCTTGAACCCCTAAGCATTATCACCAAAATGAAATAGTTATCCGGTGTTCTATATAGCACTTAGTGGCTACGGCATGGCATTCTTGAATGTATCTAAGCTGATAAAGAGGGAACTGAGAAATGTTTAAACAGGAATATCGAAATTGGGTCGAGTACCGTGATTTACCAGGCGTTTTAGAGTATGACTTTCACAGAGCCAATGATGATATCAATGCCCCTAAGCCACCCTACTACGAGCTAATGGATCAGGTTTGGGATGATACGTTGAAAATTCTGAAGAAAGCCTATGATGAAGGCTATCAATATGTCCTTTTCACCCATGGTGGATCTACATCACGAATGGGTGAAACCACATCTCGATCTCAAGTGCGAAAATTGATGCGCAGCAAACTTGCCACTCCATATATCATCCGTAAAGAAAGCATTCAGCACGCGACTGTTTTTGTAGCCGCTCTTAGAAAACCAAAAAGTATTTAAAATCATATAGCTATGTAAAAGTGGCGTATTGGGTATAGATAGGACGTTATGTCCACTTCAGACTAAGTCCCCTTGATAGAGCCTCCTGGATAACAGATTAAACTAGACCTTCTAAAAATCAGGCCTTGTTGCTGGCCTTTATGTACTGCCCCCTCTGTAATAACAGAAATGCGGGCAGCCTAACTTGTCCAAACTGAACGCTCTGTCTGCTAAAGCGCTATCTATTTGATCTAATAATATCGCACCACCCCTGTTGCATCCCAACGAATCCGCCCCTGCATAGCTGAGCTATCATCACCAAAATGAACGGTGCGAACATAAGACTGCTTGGTACACAGTGAAATCAAGTAGTTAGGAAAAAGTGACAGGTTGCGTATTGGGTATAGATAGCAACAACGCTGACTCACCCATTTCCTCGTATCAGAATGATCACTTTTCGTTAATGCCTCCACAC
Source organism: Amphritea sp. (assembly GCA_024679635.1). The sequence goes on from JAIBDA010000021.1 coordinate 3,295, forward strand.
CTGGTTACATTGAAAATTCACACGTCATCTTGCCGATCTGATCGACTCTCCTCCAAAAAAGTTAAATATTTTAAATTTTTTAAACTTTTTCAGATAGCCCTAACAAGCTCTCATCCCCGTTATAAGCCGTGGAAAATTGAAGGTCTACATGGGACAAGAGCTTTCATTTCACCCTCCTTTAAACCGGGCTCACAGCTCGTTTACCACCTTCATCCAGTTTTCAGAGATACGAAAAACAAAAACAATAAACCCTTTTAATATCAATCAGTTAACCTATTTACACATTCGATTATCTGTCATATAAATAGCAACCAAGAGGCACAAACAGTTATTGCTAGGACAAAAGAACAGGATCTTTTACTAGCGGTTTTCTGCATCCGCTAATGGTTGAGAAGGCCGATCTGAATTGTGTGTTCGAAAGTTTAATAACGATTAATGGGAGAAAGGAAAATGGCTCTACAAATTAAGCCAACGCAGAAGGCACTAGACGCGGTGGATCGCCCTGAAAAGGGTAAAGCAGCGATTGAGCTACGTATTGAAAATCACCCCCATGTTCGCATTTGGCGTGGACCCGCCGAAGATTCTTATGGCGCACGGATAAGTGTTAAGAAACAGCGCAAATGTTTCGTGACATCTCGTGGGAATTACAAGCTACGACAGGGAATCGCGCTTGTTGAAGCAGATATTCAGCAACGAAGGCTGGGTAAAACTCCACAACCAAACGATTTGACTACAAAAGCTGCTGCTGACCTGTACGTCACGCCACATATTGAAGACTTGAAAGATGCGAAGGGGGCGTTGTCCAAGCAAAGAGTCCTTCACAATTTAAAACTGGCTGATGGTCAGCGTGTAGGCGACATCCCAGTCACTCAACACGATAAAGCCACCGCTTTAGAGGTACTTTCAGCTGCAAAGGAAGGCCGAAGACCCGCCAGCGCCAAGCGTCTTTTTAGTCGCTACAGCAAGAACTTATCAATTTTCGTCGATGAAGGCTTACTCGATGTAAACCCTTGTCAGGGCATAAAGCTCCCCCGAGAGAACAACATCCGTAAGCGCATACTAACTGATCTAGAAATGCACCTACATACGATGAAGGCACTTGCTCTCCGAACACCCCAAGGTCACTGCCAAGTTTTAGCGAGCGCTATTGGTTGCCGTATCGGTGAAGCTATGAAAATGCGTTGGAGTGACATTCAACCTGACGGATTGAGCGTAGTGATCTCCGATACAAAAAATGGGGGTGATTCCATATATCCCCTGAATAGTGCAGCCCGCCCAATTTTAAAACAGTGCAGATCATGGCAGATAAGTGACTACATTTTTCCCTCCACCATTCGCCCTGAGGGGCACATAGCATATCCGCGTCAATCATTTGTAAAGATTCGAGCTGAGGTTATGGCGGAAGCTGGTACCGCCGGTGTTTTGCCAGAGTACTGGATGCATGACTGTCGCCGTTCCTTCGGTAGTAAATGTAACTCAGTGAATGGCGACCTACGAGCCACCCAGCAACTGCTCAATCACAAGAGCAGCACCACAACTGAACGCTACACCCACCATGTTTCCAAGCAACTTGCTGATGCCAGTGAACGTACCGTTCAAGCACTGTTTGGCGACCTACTCAACCAATTTAAGTGTGTTTAAGGAGAACTAACATGACCGCACAAGCCCTGACCGTGAAGCAGTTTGCTGAACGATATTCGCTCAACCCAAGCACCGTTAGCGCGCAGGTTACGCGCCAAGCTGACGCGCTTCCAAAATTCCTACGTATCGGGAAACAGATCCGTTTTCCGGTACTGGAAATTGAAAAGTGGGAATTATCCCAACTGAACGCTGACGCTAGTCAGAACCTTTAACGTGATAGGAGAAAATCACATGGCAAAGCCACAAACCCGGTTAATCAACTTGAATAACCGAGCAACCTTCCGCCCTGAAACTGTAGGCCTAGGGAAGTTCATCGAAAACAAAGGCGTCTGGATAACAGACTTGCAAGGCGCCACGAAGCTTCTTGTGAGAGAAACAGACCCTATTGAAGGACTAAAACTTCTGCGTGTTGCACGTGAAGGCGTCCTTAACTGCGGAAGCAAAACGCCACTTGTGCTTCTGGATGACGGTGCTTTTGTTGCTGTCGCATTGATCGATGTTATCGAGCCTTGGGATGACGACATCGTGATTAAAAACGAAAATGGGCGAGTTATTGCAAGCTTCCCAGGAGATGAATACCCAGATTCAGATTTGGTGATGGAAGAGCTTATGAAGGCTGTTGATTCCGCTCATACTCGTCGCCCACATCGCATTGATTGGGTAAAGCTGAAGAAGATTGATGACGAGGATTTAACGCCCGAAGACGAAGCGGGTACCGATGCTAAAGCTGATACTACCGTTAAAGCCGAAGCTGAAGCTAGTAAACCGGCACCTGTCGAGCCAGACAGCAAAGGCAAAGCCGACTCTAAAACCCAGAAACAGGCCTCCTTAAAGGCTGCTTCCTAAAAACTTCCTAACAGGTATAAGGCCCTTTTCTAAGGGCCTTATAATATGGTGCTTTCATGACCCTCTCTCCCTCTTCAACTGGTAACAAGTATGAAGTATTAGCTCCTGATGATGAGCTGCAAATTCTCACCCCTGACTTACCAGCTAGGCCTGAGAACATTTCTATCGATGAGATAGAGCGAATCAACCCCATTGAAGCTTTTGATGCCATAGTCGGCGGTAGGGCGGCATTAGAAGAATTTCTGCCTGACAGCCAAACTCTGTCAGATATGGCCCCCGATCTTAGTATCCAGAAGATGCTAGAACTGGACTTACACTCGTATATCCAAATGCATCCCGGTGGGATCGATATTACTCAAGCTGAAGGACCTGTTGTGCATATGGGCTTTGATTCCGAGTTTTGTGATATCCCTGACGGCGATAAGAAAAGCGTTAGAGTACTTAGCTTGCAAGCGTATATCCGCGTCGGGAATCGCACGTATTCACATATTCATTACCCTAAAGGGCCTCAGAAGAAGGATCGCCCCACTTTTTCAGAGTTCATTAGTGAAGTTATACAAGGAGCAATGAACGAAGGGGTTATCGATACGCCTCCAGCGGCGATATTTATCTACTCGCATTTCATCCGTGCTGACGCCGGAGCGTGGCGTGACTTCTTTCATTTCAAAAATGAAGTGGACTCTTTGGGCGGTAGCTTTGCCAGTTTGATAAAGCCTTATGGTGTGGATATCAATGTTATTAATGCTAAACGCATCAAACCCGATCCGTTAATGTTAAAGGGTGAAGGCCGGAAGTATTATCGCAGTCTAGTTAGGTTTATTGACACGCTCCTACTGACTCCAGGATACGCCAGCCTTGATTCAGTGGGTGAAATGCTAAACATCCCCAGACTGGAGATTCCACAGCCATACAGTATTTCACGCATGGATGAGTACCTAGAGGCTGACATTATTGGCTTCGAAGAGTATGCGCTACGTGACGCTGAAATAGCCTGTGAATATGGCCTAGCGATGCATGCTTTTACTCGTGAGCAACTCCATCTCGACAACCTTCCTGCGACCCTCGGTAGCTGTGCTGTTTCTGGCTTTCTTAACTCGCTATCCGAGTTCGAGAAGCTTGATATCGAAGGCCTGGACTACGCCAGCTTATTCGGTCTTGAGTACAAACAGGAAGAGTATTGGCATGTTAAGAAACAGCGCACCCAGAAGCGTACTGTTAAGGTGTTTACACCTGCTAATAAATTTCATCGGCCTTTTATTGCTGACTGCTGTGCCGGTGGGCGTAATGAGGGCTTGTTTGTTGGTCCTACTCCTGAAGATAAGTGGGTCGATATTGATATACGAGGCGCTTATACCCGTGGTCTTTGTGATATCCACCCCATCGATTATGAAGGAGCCTTTACATCCACCAATGTAGAAGATTTCGTTGGGCATGTGATGGGCTTTGCTTATGTTAAGTTCAAATTTCCAGACGGAACTCGATTTCCTTGCTTACCTGTAGATGCAGGGGATCAGGGTCGGGTATTTCCTTTGGAAGGTGAATGTTACTGTGGGGCTCCCGAGATTTATTTAGCCCACACGCTGGGCTGTGAGTTAACGATCCAGCACGGGGTTATCTACCCTTGGAAAACCACTGAAGTTCGCATATTTCAGCCTTTCGTCAAGTGGAGTCGTGATCAACGTGCTTTTCATAAAAAGAATGGAAATGTGTTCCAGGAAAAGTTGGTAAAAAGCGTCGCCAATAATTGTTATGGCAAAGGATTTCAAGGGCTGGTTCAGGGGAAAACAGGGTTTAATGCTAAGACAGGAATGAGCCAGAGAATTGGTGAAAGTGCTATTTCTAGCCCGCAAAATACTGGTCATACAGTATCATTTGTTAGGGCGGCAATCGGCGAACTTCTAGCTCGGATACCTAACGAGGTGACTGTGACTAATGTCACAACCGACGGATTTATCTGCAACATGGAACTCGAGGACGTTGATACATCAGGTCCGCTTTGCCAGCGATACCAAGCTTTATGCGATCTTCTCTATAAGGGTGAGCACATGCTGGAGAAGAAGCATGTTGTTAGGCAATTAATAGGTATGAAGACACGCGGCCAACTTACTGCGATCCCCTATCCTGGTGAAAAGCCTGTACTTGCTAAAGCCGGTTACAAACCTCCGGTGGATAAGTCCGAGCATAATGAACACATGGTCGGAAAGTACTTGAGCCGCTATCCGGGGATGGACTACAAATTTAACTCACTGATATCCATGCGAGACCAGTGGATTACAGAGTCTGATTTGGTCAGATACGAGCAGAAACGGCTGATTAACTTTGAATTCGACTTCAAACGCCGCCCTGACAAGCCATATATGCAGGAAGTGCGCGACACCAAACACATTGCCTTCGATACGTTGCCATGGCGCAATCTGGAGGAATTCAGGCAGGTGCGAACGATATTTGATGGCTGGCGACGTAAGCACTGTTTGAAAACTATGGATGACTGGGCTCATTGGGAAGATCATTTGGCGGTAAAACAAGCATACAAGCCCAAGTGTGGCATCAAATTCCTGGACGGTGAACGTTCTGACGACCTGCTGAAGCGTGTTTTCTTACGCGCCTATGGTCAAGATGCATATGGCCTAACAAAGCATATGAAGCAGCAAGAGTTGGCTGATTGGTTAACTGAACAGGATTATCCGACATCATTGGATGATGTGAAAAGTGGTAGCCGTAATAGATCATCATTACCCTACCAAATCATCCCGGTGACAATAGGTGTGGTTAAGTTAATGAGGGTTCTTATCGAGCAATGGCCTGACCTGGAAGTTGAGAGTTTTATTCAAGCAGGGCGTGCTGAAGAATGCTGGGAGAAAATACTAGAAATTACGTAATAATTTGAGGGCCGCTTTTGCGGCCCTTAATGTATAAGCAATCCCAACCTACTGATTTTATTCATCGATACAAAAAGTGACACTTTGCGTATTGGGTATATACAGAGCTATTGGGTACCGGCACAAGATCACAACTTGAATAAATTTCAACATGCCTAGTAACGACTTGAATAGCATATAGGTTTACAATTAGTAAAAATAACAAGTAAATGGAAACCATTTTTTAGAGGCATGGATCATGATTGGGGAGAGAATTGAGCGAGCAAGAAACGCTGCTGGGCTCAGTCTAAGAGAGCTGGGCAATATACTTGGCATTAGCCATACCGCAGTACGAAAATACGAAAAAGAAAGTTTAATGCCTTCATCCAAGCAGCTTATTCAAATAGCAAAGGCTGTTGATGTTCGTATTGACTACTTCTTTCGACCTGTTGAAGTAAGAATCGAAGGTATTGAGTATCGGAAACGATCTAGCATAACTAAAAAGATTTTGAACCGAATTACTTCTGATGTTTATGAGCAAGCTGAGCGCTGGGAAGAATTACTTGGGTTATATCCACAGCAACCTATTCCTAATTTTTCATTGCCGAATGAGCTTCCATCGGAGGTTCCCAATTTTGAGGCCGTCGAAGCTATCGCAGAGCAAATGCGTAATGCTTGGGATTTGGGATTAAACCCAATTTCTGACTTAATCGATACTCTTGAAACTCGCGGTATCATGGTCATTGTTTCTTCTGTAGATGCTGGTAACAAATTTGATGGCTTAGCTGGGACTATCGGTGATAAGCCCGTTGTGGTTGTATCTGAAGAATGGTCAGGCGATCGTCAACGTTTTACCTTAGCTCACGAACTTGGTCATCTAGTGCTTCACAACCGTTTACCCGATGAGATGGATGAGGAATCTGCCTGCAATCTCTTTGCCGGAGCATTCCTACTTCCTAAGTCAACCGTATTAGAAGCCTTTGGGGGGCACCGTAAGGCTATTAACGAGAATGAGTTATCCATGCTTAAACAAGAGTATGGGCTAAGTATGAGCTCGATTCTTTACAGAGCATTCCAGTGCGGTGTTATATCAGTTAGCTATCGAAAACGTATGTTTATTTTGTTTAGCAAAAGAGGTTGGCGAAAAAATGAGCCCGGGGTTCCATACCCTGCTGAAAATACTTGGCTATTTTCACGTCTTGTATATCGAGCTTACTCTGAAGAATACATTGGAGAATCTAAAGCGGCTGAACTATTGGGTAAGTCATTACGAAATTTCCGCCAGGATAGCGATTTGGAGTATGTGAATGCGGGTACTCATTAGTGACGCCAATGTCCTTATTGATATGGAAGACTGTGGCCTAACGGCCCTGATGTTAAAGCTACCCTATCATTTTCTGGTTCCTGACTTGCTTTATTACAGTGAGCTTGAAGAACATCACCCCGAATTATTGGATCAAGGCTTGGAAGTTATCGAGCTCAGCGCTGAAACAATGACCAGAGCTGATGATTTGGAGCGGAAGTACAGAAGACCGAGTATCTATGACTGTTTTGCCTTAGCCGCTGCAGAGCAAGAACAATGTCCCTTAGTTACCGGAGACGGGCCTCTTCGTTCGGCAGCCAAAAACGAGCAGGTAGAGATTCGCGGAACACTTTGGGTTATTGAAGAATTAGTATTGAATAAATTAATCACTTTGAACGCAGCCTCTGACGCGTTCGATAAGCTTAAAGAGCAAAATTGTCGACTTCCATGGGGTGAAGTGGCCAAGCTACTAGATCGTTTGAAGTGATGATCAACGGCTCAATGTGTAAATCCCGTGTTCAAGCTGAATTGCCCTAATCAAAGTATCCTAGCCTTATCAAAAATCTATGTAAGCACATCAAACAAAATCAACTAAAAACCCTTATATAACAGCTACCTTGTGGTATTCAAAATCCCCCGCCTTCAAAAGCGTGCCGGTTCGAGTCCGGCCACTGGTACCATTACTTGATCAGTCTATCAATCAAGTATCAAAAGCCCTATGAACGGGGGCTACAGAAGGAAGCGGAACTGAAAAGTTACCGCTTTTTTTGTGCCTCGAATTCCCCTCTGGTCTATATCTTGTCCGCCGTCTGCGCAATATCTGCGCGTCATGACATCCTACCTCCTACAATCTAATATCATAGAATCCAACATACCGATCAATATCAGACAAAGCAGATTGGTCTCGATTTCCGGTCACTACCCGGTCTTTCGTACAAAAATGAGACCACTTCAAACCGTATTAACCACTCAATGAAATAGATATGAAGACCTTGGATAGTCAACTATCGGAGGTAGCATGATCAAGAAATTCAAATTCACCAATGACCGGATACGGTCGCTTCCACCCAACCCCCAAGCGTCTTCTTCAACCGATCTGGAGGTCTCCGACACCGAGACCACAGGGCTAAAGTGCCTATCAGGAAAATCCGGTAGCAAGCGTTTTTTGCTGCGTTATGTATTTAACTCACGTAAGCGCAGCATTACCCTTGGACGCTTTCCCGATATCGATGTAGCCACTGCCCGCAAAGCTGCCCGCACGCATCGAGCCATGATTGCAGAAGGCAAAGACCCGAAATCAGTACAAGAAGCTCAGCAGCAAGCCCCTACTGTAAGCGAATTTTTCTGGCAGACGTTCTTGCCTCTACAGAAGAAACATAAGAAATCGTGGTCCAAGGACGCACAGCGATTCCGGGATTACTGTGAACCTTATATTGGGCACCTACTGTATACAGATCTGAAAGCATCTCATGTCCAGCAAATCCAGCTGAGGCTCAACGAACCAACTAAAAATCGCCCCGCCTACGCTAACGCAACCTGTAACAGAGCTCTTGCCGTATTAAAAACGATGGGACAGTGCGCTGTTCGGTTTGATGTAGTACCCGTAAATGAAGCGATGAAAATCAAGCAACTACGTGAGAATAATGCCCGTACCCGTTTCCTAGACTCTAACGAGCTAAGATCACTCATTATCAAAGCGCGGCAGTATAAGAGCCCGTTCATCGGTGGGTTTATCGCAATGCTAGCCATAACAGGCTGTCGTAACAGTGAGATTCGGTTAGCTCAACACACTAACCTCGACAAAGCTAATCGCACGCTATTCATTCCCACAACCAAAAATGGCCGCAGTAGAACCTTATATCTATCTGATCTGGCCATGGAGATTCTAGACAATACACCGACGGTTCCCGGAAACCCTTATATCTTCGCTGGTCGAAAGCCTGGAAAACCCCTTACTGACTGCCGTGTAGCTTATCGACAGCTTCTTACTCAAGCAGGTATTGAGGACGCCAGTTCGATTGTATTTCACACGTTAAGACATTCTGTAGCCAGCTCCTTGGTATCCGCTGGCAGTACTCTCTATGACGTAAAATTCCAGCTAGGCCACAGCTCTATACAGAGCACAGAACGTTACTCTAAGCAAACCGCAGAGCGTCAACGTAATACCAGTGAGAAGCTTTCCGCCCTAGTCAGATAAAAGCTATCCGGCTCTTCTACCCACCCAATCCGTGAAGCATCGATATCAAGGACTGTGAAATCGATATACATGGAAGAGACATAACTCAACTTATAATCTATCAATTAAAGCCCTGAATCCTTTGGATTCGGGGCTTTTTCATTTCTGGAGATACCACATGCATTTTACAACCGTCTGGCCCGGAGGAATTAATCTCGGCCTACCTTCTGATGCGCATCAAGCCATGATGTCCCTGTTAATAGAACCTTTCGATAATGAAGAAGCCGCCAAACAATACTGGGCTAATAATTCAGGCACTTTGATCATCCTTCAGCCTGAAGATGATCAATCTGCTCTGGATAGTCTAATGACTTCAGCCCGTCAACAGATCCAATTTTCCCTTACCTATCCAGAATTCACAGAACCTGTCAGCCCTGACTACCAATTATCGTTAGCCATCGTCTCTGATGATGGTACAGGTGTCTATCTGCTCACCCATCGGGAATGCCCCCTATTGAAAGGACAAAACGATGCCTGAACTCTCCCACCGCCGAGTATGGACCAAGCTGAAAGCTATCAAAGGCATTCGGGTGTTACTGCTACAGGCTCTTGTCCTCTACGCACTAATCCTCGATGCAGATATGCCTAAATGGGTAAAAGCTGCCGCAATGGCCGCCCTTCTATATTTGATCGACCCCATTGATGCCGTACCGGATTTCACCCCGACAATCGGCTACCTGGACGATCTCGCCGTGCTCGCTGCAGTGATCAAAGCGCTTCACGATCAAGTTCAGCCTCGACACGAACTACAAGCCAATCAGATGTACGCAGAACTATAAATAAGGAATACGATAATGGCCCGTAAGAAAACAAATACCCAAGCGCCCTCAGATACTAATGAAACTTTAGAAGAAGCAGTGCGCCCGGAAGAACCTGATACAGCAAATCAGCAACCCGACCCCGATACAAACTATGAACTAATCATTGAACGTGGAGAAGCCGATAAACTCAGCCCGAAGTCGGTCGGTAAAATCTATTTTCAATTCGCCAAGAACCTGGAAGATAGCGGACTTTATCTGCGGATCACTGGGAATGACGGTGGCGGATTACATTCTCGCGAATGGGTCGACTTTCAGAAAGTCATCGACACGATATCGCCCCAGAGCAATCACCCTTTTAAGTCGACGTTACTGAAGTCGTGCATGAAAGGAAAGTCATCTAACAACACCTCTTTTCTGGCAGCAATTCTACGTTCTCCAGAGATAAGGTTGATCAAAGCCAGCGATAAAAGTGCGTTTCTGCACCTGTTAGTAGACGACTTCGACAACGGTGCTGCTGCTCTGCTGCAGCGTGCCCCCGAGTAGCCACTGACAGTGCATACAACTCCTTTAACCGACACTCACTACCCTTCCCCTTTACACAGGTAAAATGTATGAAGCTGCCAATACAGACGGACGACGGCGTGCTGCCCATTTCTAATCAATTGATCCAGATACTGACTAATGAGCTAATGAAGCACTATCCCAATCTGGAACAGTTTACGGATGCTGAAGTGATTACTTACAATTTCCGTGATCCTGACTACTCAGCCGATCAGGGTGGCTACCATCCCGTTGAGATTCGCATCAGTAGAGCGGACATGGCCTTCCAGCTGGATTACCTTACGGACTTCTCTTTTGTTCGGTCCGGTTGGGACAACGAGCTCGCCAAGGAGATTGATTTCGACCTGGCAAATGGCTGCTGTGAGATCCGTTACTGCAAACCTATAACAATTAAGCAGGGAGCAGATATGTACAAGAGGTATCAGGAAAACTTTATCAGCTACTACAGCATGGACGTTTACGATGTCGATGTAAGCGTAGAATTCTAAGATAGTCACGTACTTTCATAGCTTACGGACAGTGTGATAGACACGTTGGATTATGAATTAAGATTCGTAAGCCAGCCCCTAGGTAAAGACTGGAAAGACCTAAAGATAGACCGGAACCGCGCTCCAGCGGTTCAGGCCTTTCTTTTTTCTTCCTCACGCCCCCAAGCGATACAAGCTCTGATACGACGAACCACATCATTGCCCTCCTTAGTTTCCAGGAACTTTAAATCCCTTGTCTTCGGCAGTACACAATTCAGTCGCAGTCGGTCATCTTTAGTAGTCATTTTAGTAGGTTTTTTTAAGGGAAACTGACTACCAAAAACCTTTCAATTTTCCATGCTCTATAGGGGTTCTCCGAGACAATCACCCCTCAGTTACAACTGGATTACTAATGACGGTTATTCAGAGACAGATCAACGTACTGTAAAGCACTAAGGCCTTGCTCTGTTCCACTCTGAAACTGGATATTTCTCCAATGATCCTCTATGGGGTTTTCAGGGCAAGAAAAGGACTATTTTGGCCCCCTAAAGCCCAAACATTTGATTAGCGGCGATTCATCGCCATTCCATTAATTAATCAAAATTGGGGTATAACCGATGCGATTCTTAATAACAAATTTGAAGGGGGGCACAGGGAAGAGCGCCATCGCCCTTAACTTCGCGGCTTATACAGATAGCCTTTACATTACCAACGACCTTACGGCACCCGCTCACCATGATGTGGTGCAGATAGAGCCGGATAAAAAGCGTATCCCTTTATCACTAACACGAGAGAAAGATGTTGTTTTTGACTTTGGTGCTCTTTCCACATATCTGGATCCTAAGGTATCCCAGGTATTGAACCTTTGCGATGTGATAATCATTCCTACCCGTCCGGATCCACGCAGCATCAGTGCGACGTTGAAAACCTATGAACTTGTGCTTGAGTCTGGCAAGCCCATCATAATCATCATCAATCACTTTCGGGATTGGAAAAAGTACGATACAGCACGTGATCAGTTAATAAATCAGCTAGGGAGGGTCCCCATATTTTCGATCCGGGAGACGACCTTATTTGATCGCGTCAGCAGAGATGGTGTTGATTGGCTGCTTAACGTGCATAACGAAAAAGGGGAGTATCAGCTCAATAAAACTCGCCAGACTCATGAAACTATTTATGATCGAATTGTTGCTATAGGGATTGCTCATGAAATTAAAAACATTTGCTGAGGTAGAACAGACAATTGGCGGCAGACCAAAGGTGGGAAACATGAAGGTGCGTATGAGCTTTTATGTCAGTCAGCCCGAGGCTGAACAGCTTAGATCATTGGCAGACAAAAATGCACGTCCTATCAGTCAGATGGTTAGATTGATTATCGGTGAATATCTGGCCTCTCACTCCATATCAAACTGAAAAAACGAGACCTAACCTGGACATCCAGGTTAGGCCCATTTTTTTAGCTACGCTGCACGTTTAATACGACGGATATTACGTACTCTCCTTTTCTTCTTCCTATCATGAACCAATCGATACTTATAACCGTATGGGCCGATACCGTTAAACGTTATTTTATCTTTATTATTAGATCGTACTGGTGGTGTAACGGTGTAATCACGAAAGATTCCTCTGACAAAGCGATCTGTAACTGAATAGTGATTATTTCTTTTTACAGTCACGCCTGTAATACCAGACTCTGCAACCAGTTCTTTGAAATTAGAATGAGCGTTGCTGACCTGCCTGAACGCATCCAGAATATATGTCTTAGCTTCTGGAAGCGTCATCACTGTTCCTTTCGGTAGATGTTTGAGACGGGTAAGTATCGGTTGAATGTAGAGATTACTCCGCGCAGAGTTATGAAATTGCCAAGCTTTACACCCCCTGTCCCGCTCTATTGCATCGAAGGCCTCCCACATATCAACCATCACATCCCGATGAAGATCATGCCAGTGCTGTAAGATTCCATATTCCAGTGATTCATCAGAGAACTGCCTGATCATCGATGCGAGTAGAGACACTCCTTCTTCTGAGGGTTTTCCTGTCTGCTTTAAACGAGCGATTTCCCGTCTAACAGCGTCTTTACAGTTATCCAACGCGACATACCACTGATCCGCAATTGAGGCGAAAGCGTCATCCAGTCTTTTAGCGCCTTCATTGGAGCATCCAGCATCAATCTCAGTAACTTTGAACGCTAGCTTAGAAAACACTTGTCCCAAGGCTTGTTTCAGCCCGGCGATATTCTGATAGCAAAGCCGAGTATTCGCCTCGAATAAGTTCGCCATAATTGCAGCGTCGTTAGCTACGATATTTGAGTGACGTATCCTCAGTGGCTCGAAGCTCAACAGGGCTTTCAGTGTTTCGTTCGCCTTACGGACTGTTTGCAACGTATCGCAATCGAGTTGAATCACTTCCGCTAGCTGCTTAGCAGCTTTTACCACAC
>JAIBDA010000044.1 GCA_024679635.1 Amphritea sp.
GGGTTGTTATTGGCCGTTTTAGTGGGTGTTTTTTATGGCTGGCTTTATGGTCCTGAGTGGCTCGAAAGCTGGAACGAGACAAATCAGCAAGTGGTTGAACACCAGAAGCGTGAAGGTGCTGAAACAGGCCAGCAAACCGATCAGCAAGGTTGCTTATCAACGGCGTTACAGCGGGTGGAAAGCTGTAAAGAATCTGAATACCGTTGTACGGTTAACGGTGGGGCATTTCTGAAAGCGTGTTGGAACGAAAGCCTTCCAACGGACGGTTTCTGTGGTCAGGTGCCCGCTTACAATGAATCAGCGACCAGTGATGATAAAGCCTGGGTCAAAGAGCAGTGTAGTGAATTAGGCATGCTGGCTAAAGGCTGTCGTTTGCTAATGCGTCAACAGCAGAAACTCTGTAGTCAGCCCTGATCACCGGAGCTCAAATATTTTGAAATTACCCAAACTGGGTAGTTTGTGGGTCTGGTCTGATATTTGAACATTACAGATCAGGTAATCCCCCTTATCTATTGATTATCAAGAGTTTTAAAATCGCAACTGATCGTACAGTTTCTCTGTGTTGAGGACCTTCATCGGTTAACTTTCATAAAATATAGCGTCTGAAGGTCTTGTAAATTTCCCCACCCCATCGTAATTTAATACGCTCGTTTGACATGGGTGTTATGCATCTGTTTAATTTTGTCTGCCCTGCAAACTGAATATAAAAAGTACTGTTTACAAACAATAAATATAAGAAAGGTAATGGGCTTTGTCCTCTTTTTCGACATTGAGCCTCCCAGATACAGGATGTTATCTGACTATGCTGTGGAGTAATCCCGTATATAGGATGTAGGGCGCTGAATTTGTTGACCAATTTGGCAATACCTCTGCGCTACTCACATCTAACCTGTCTATCCCCACCTGCTTATATCTATCTTTGTTCATCGCTTCGTTGATTGTAAATGTTGTATATCTTTCTGCCGGCTCGTAGAGCGGATTCAATATTAAGGTATTTGGGATAATCAGGAAAAACCATGCATATTGGAACGTTAAGTTTTCCCGCTGACCAACAGCAAAAGCTGGCAAGGATACTCGAGTTGTCCAAGCACCAGCGATATGAACTGGTTGAGTTTGATGCTCATACCCCACCAGACCTGCTATTGCTCTTTGGTGAAGACGCTGTGACAGACCCTGAGCTTGAGTCTCTTCCAGAAGCTTACCGTTCGCGTATGGTACAGGTGAGTAAGCTGCCGCCCGAAGATAAAGGGCTGGGGCATATTCGGTATCCGCTTATCTCTTCCCGTGTTATCAGAACGCTTGATGATATGACGTCGGAAAATGAGGAAGTGACACCGGAGGAGCTGGAAGCGGCCACATCGGCGGATAACCGCTTTAGTAAGTATGAAAATGTTGTGGCTTCAACGGTATCCCCGGTGACAGAGAGTGGTGGCTATCGGGTGTTGGTGGTTGATGATAATAATGCGATGCAGCAGGCTCTCAGGCTAGAACTGGAGAAACTACCGGCTACGATTGAGCTGGCCTATGCCGATACGGGTGAGCAGGCGCTGGCACAGGTCGCCGATGACCAGTTTGATTTTATATTTCTTGATGTGTTGATGCCTGGTATAGATGGTTTTGAAACCTGCACCCGTATGCGGGAGATTCCCCGCTTGAAGAAAACCCCGATTATTATGCTGACTTCCAAGACCTCTCCTTTAGATGAAGTGAAAGGAATTATGGCTGGCTGCTCTACCTATCTGACTAAGCCGATCGATCATGATGAGTTTCAAAAAGTAATTACCCGGGTGTCGGGTTGGGTAGATGAATTTAAACAAGACTGATAGGCGAGATTATTTAGCCTGTTATCTGACCAATTGATTGGAGCAGTAATGAGTAAGAAAATCCTGGTCGTAGATGATGACCCTGTACAACAGCAGCACATAAGTAACCTGCTGAGCAGCGTTGATGCTGAGCTGATTCTGGCGGCGAATGGGCAGCAGGGAGTAGCTAAGGCATTGGAAGAGCTGCCAGACCTGATTCTCATGGATGTTGTGATGCCTGAGGTGGACGGTTTTGCTGCTTGTCGGCAGATAACCTCTACTGCTGAAACCAGGAACATACCTGTGGTGATTGTCTCCAGTAAAAACCAGGAAGCAGATAAAGTCTGGGCACAGTTACAGGGGGCGAAGGCGATGATTGCAAAACCATTTGCTGATCAGGAACTGCTCGCCCGTGTTAATGAATTCCTTTGAGTTTAGTTATGGAATTGCTTAATAACGAGCCCCAGACAGCTGCTTTGCCTGATATCCCCGTCTCAACAGAAACATATGACCTGAGGCATGGGTTTCGGGTGGAGTTCCTACAACTGCTACTGCAGTCGCAAACCCGTTCAGAGTTACTTCGCTGTGGGCAGGTGTGCGGGATACCAGATACACCAGACTGGTTTGTTGGCTTCATTAATCACCGGGGCGAAGCGGTCCCGGTGTATGACTTCGCTGCATCGCTGGGACTGGAGTCTACCAATCAGAAACAAGGTTGGTTGTTGTTATTGGGAGAACATCCGGAAGCTGCCGCATTGCTGCTTGCGGATATGCCAGAGAGTGTTACCAGTCCTCAAGCGTTGCCCCAAAAAGCGTCTTTACCTATTCCCGATATTCTAAAGAATATCTGCGGTGGTCAGTATCAGCATCAAAATTCTGTTTGGTTTGAGCTGAATCACCAGGCATATTTTGCCGTTCAAAAACAACACTTTAAACGAGTCGAATCTAATCTGAATATCGATCAGGATATTTAATTTAACGGGGAATAAGAACATGAGTTCATTCTGGCAAATGAAAACAACAAATGATCGCCAGATCTGGGAATTCCGCAGCATTCGAATGCCGGTTAAATTTGCTGTTGCTGGTGCATTGCTGGTGATCGGGCTTATTTTTATGGGGGCGTCTTTCTATCAGACAGTTGTTATTAAAGAAGAGGCAGAAGTACGTAGCCAGGAGCTAAATGACTTTCTGCTGCTAGTCAGTGATATCCGTTCTAATATCGCTCTGGCCAGGTACCATGAGAAGAGCTTCCAGGTTGATAAAGATATGGCGCAGTTGCCGTTATACAACGCCACAATGGCGAAGGTAGATGCTGATATTCAGGCGATGAAACAGTACTTGCGAACGGAGCAGGATCAGGCCCTGGTGGCTCGGTTTCAATCAGTTATAGATAACTATCAGGACACTTTTTATGACGCATCGGAAGCTTCAGTAACCGCAGGCCTGACAGCAGACCAGGGTATATCTGGCCAGATAAACAGGCTGTTGTGGGAGACCGATGCTCTGATTATCTGGATTCAGCGTGACTGGTTACGTAGCTCTTTCGATACGCTAAAAAGTAACATGAACGAATATATAGCCAGCGGTGGTCGAACAGTAACGCATGATTCTGTTGCCTCACAGATTAGACGCTTGAAAAATCAGATGGAAGCGGCAAAGGCGGTAAAGCAGTTTCCGCAAAACAGAACAGCTGTAATTGATAATCTGGGTGAAGTGGCACTGCTATTTGCTGAACTGTCAGACTCTGTAGAGCGAGGGACTGGTGAGTTTGAACAGTTACAAACTATTATCGCTGAATTAGAGCCCTTTATGGGTCAGGTAATTACGCTGGCCGATAGTTATAAAGTTCAGAACAGTGATGTTCAGGCGGAAGAAGTGCTGTCAATGGTGACTTATTTCTTTGCTTCGATGGGCCTGATGCTTGTTGCGATGGCTGTCGCTATGTCGATCGTTAAATACGGGGTGGTTGATCCGGTCAATAAACTGCAGGACACCGTTAACCGGATACGTGACGGAGATGTCGAGGCGCGGAGCAGGCTGGAGGCCAGGGATGAGCTGGGACAGCTAGGCCTGGTACTGGACACTTTGCTGGATGAAAAAGAGCTGGCGTTGACAGCAAAAGAAGATGAAAACAAAACACTTAACAACTCGATTATTGAGCTGATCAAAAATGTATTCCTGATCAGCCAACGTGACCTGACGGTCCGGGTTCCGGTTGCAGAGGACGTCACCGGTGCCATTGCTGACTCGATTAACCAGCTGACCACGTCGATTGAAACTGTACTTAACGATGTGAACGCAGTATCGACCCGGGTAAATAACGCTTCGGTGCAGGTTAAATCACAGTCTGAAACCGTACTGACATATGCCAGTAAGGAGCAGGAGGAGATTGTCGAAACCTTGCAGGGCCTGGACTCCGCAATTAAAGCGATGGAGCTTATTTCAAAGTTGGCTGTATTGACCAACAACGCTTCCCAGAAAGCGATTAAAACATCTGAAACTGCGATGGATTCGGTATCTCAGACCATTGGTAGCATCAACAAAATTCGCCAGACTATCCACGAAGCAGAAAAACGGATTAAACGTTTGGGAGAGCGTTCCCAAGAGATCGGCGGTATCGTTAATCTGATCAATAATATTTCTGAGCGAACCCATGTGTTGTCACTGAATGCCAGTATGCACGCGGCGTCGGCCGGTGAAGCTGGCCGGGGTCTGATGGTGGTGGTAGATGAGGTACAGCGTTTGGCGGAGAACTCCCGGGAGGCAACCTCAGAGATCGAGTCTCTGGTAAATAATATCCAGCTTGAGACCGCAGATACGATTAATGTTATGAATACCGTAATCACAGACGTTGTTGAAGGGACCCGGTTGGCAGAGGAAGCAGGTGAGCGTATGGATGAGACCCGATCGACCACCCAGACGCTGGTCGAGTCGGTGGTGCGTATTGCACAGAACTCTGCCCGCCAGGCGAAAGTAGCGAAAGAGTTACGTGCCCGTGCCGGTAAAATTGATGAGACCACCATGGCGACTAACAAAGAGATGTTACAGCAGGCGGAATTGTCAGATGAACTGGTAGATGCTGCACAGGAATTGCAGCGCTCTGTCAGTGTATTTAAGTTGGCGGCCCCCGTCGTTTCCTGAGCCATCTAATAGGCAAATAGCATGACTCGCGAAAGTATCACAGCCGCAAACCAGTTTCTTGCGTTGCTACAAACACAGATTGATTCACAACTCTCCCCCGGGGCTCTGACCGAAGAGCTCCAGGGGCTGATTGATTCGTTCAGCGAAGCTGAACAGCTTGGTATTGCTGATGCACTGGCTCTCTTTGCTGAACAGCTTGAGCAACTGGAAGAGATTGAGGAGCTGTCAGAGCAACGGGCTCTGTTACTCGATTTTTCACAGGCGATGGGTGAGCTTATTCACCAGCCTCAACCAGGTGTTTGGCGATACCTGCTGGCCTGTTTGAGTGACGAGAGGTGGCCAGAGCCCCTCGAGGCTGAAGATGGTGAATTTCTCGCAGAGTTGCTGGAGCAGGACTGTCAGGCACTGATTGATAGTGCGCTTGAGTCTGCGCAGACTCCGGAAAGTGCTGCCGGGCAAGGGCTGTCTGATAACCCTGCTAAGAGTTTAACTGCTGACTGGGATGATCAGTTGGCACAGTTACCTCTCTTAGAGACGGAACCTGGCGTAGAACAGTTACATCAGTTGGTGGAGCTGTCCGGTGATGCGGGCTATGCTGGCTTTGCCGATCTGTTTGCCTTACTGGCTGAGCAGTGGGAATCCGAGTGCGACAGTCCTGATCGCCTGGAGCTGCTACAGCGGACGAGTGAACTGCTGCAAAGCTTACAAGAGAAGGAAGCTGAATGCCTGTTGGCTTTGATGAGCGACCAGCGCTGGGTTGAACCGTTGCCGGAGGATGATAAGCAGTTTCTCTATGAGTTACTACTGACAGATCTGCAGCAACTTGACTCTTCTGAAGCATCGCTTCAGAGCGGTGATATTCAAATCGTCAAAACCGAACCTGAGCAAGCCCCTTCTATACCAGCGATAGCTTCTTTCTGCGATGTTGATTTAGCATTATTGCAACAGCCCGGCCCGCAGTTAGAGCCAGCTGTACTGCAAATGCTGACTGATTCGTTACAGGGATTACTGGATAGTTGGCAGGTGCTAAGAGAGCAGGGAAAGAGTGCGGATAAAATATTATCAGCTATAGAACAACAACTTGAGCCTGTAATTCGGGCGCTGAATTCGGTGCATCTGCTTGGGGCAGCAGCGATTACACAAGGGATTGAAACTAATATCTGCTGGTTGCTGGGTCACCCACAGCAGTTTCAGCCCCAGATACAGCTGCAGATCAGAGAGTTATTGGCAGAGCTGATCAATTACCTGAAAGATATTATCGATCCTGAAAAGCAGCAGGTGCTCAAAGACCAGCTGGAGGCTCTACAGTTGCCCGCTAAACCTACTGAAGAGCAGATCAGTTATATTGGCGGACTACTTTCTCTGGCCTCCTTGCAAACCCTTGAAACGTTAGAAAGGGAAGAGGCCGTTGATGCTGATGTGGCGTTGAACGTCGCGGATGATATCGACCCCCAGTTGCTTGAGATGTTGTTTAATGAACTACCCATGCTCTCGGAGCAACTGTCAGAGCAGCTTCAGTTGATGGTGAATGCTGCCGATGTTGATGCGATTCGTGAAGCGCAACGTGCTGCTCATACGATCAAAGGGCTGGCGAATATGGCAGGGGTCAGTGGGATCGCCAATCTGACACACCGGCTGGAAGACATTCTGGAGTTATTTACTGACGCGGAGAAAGTTCCGCCGCAGCGTTTGAGCGAGGATCTGATTGCGATAACCGATACTATCGCGATCATGTGCGAGTCGGTTGTTGATCAGGTCTCAACGCCCGATAATGCTTGCGCAATGCTGCAGTTAGTCATGGACTGGCACTTTCGATTACGCAGTGAAGGACTGGACCAGCTATCTGCAACAGAGATCACCCCTGAGCGCCAGACAGCGACTTTTTCCGGGGAGGAAAGCGAATCGGAAAACAGGCTACAGCCTGCCGAACGCAGCAATCGCGAACAGACCTTTTTCCGCGTCCCTCAGGCTTCGCTCGACAGCTTAATGCGATTAGCCGGCGAAGGCACGACACTGAATACTCAGCTTGATGAAGAAATTTCCCAACTGCGCAGCTCAGTACGTCTGAGTCGTGACCGTCAACGGGCTTTACAACGGGTTATCTTTGAACTGGAGCAGCAGTTGAATGAATACTATACCTTGCAACCAGGGTTAGATCAGGACAGCGAGGCCTTTGATCCTCTGGAGATGGATCGTTATAACGAGATGCATACCAGCCTCTCCAGGCTTCAGGAAGCGGTTGCAGATATTCACGAAGTGGAGCAGCAGATGGACCGGCATATTCGTCGGACTGGTGAACTGCATATTGCCCAGAGCGGGGTTCAGAAAGAAACGCTGGAGAGGGTTCTCAGTACCCGAATGGTGGAGGTAAAGTCGATAGCTGTCCGGTTGCAGCGAGTATTGCGTCAAGCGTGCCGTACTACCGGTAAACAAGCAGAACTGATTATCGAGGGTGAAGAGACCCTGGTGGATAGTAATATTCTTAATCAATTAGCTGATCCGCTGATGCACATCATTCGCAATGCCGTAGATCATGGCCTGGAATCGCCAGATGTTCGGGAATCGTTGAGTAAGCCCCAGCAGGGCAGAGTTGTTCTGAAGTTCTGGCTGGACAACGATCTTATTCGGGTAACCTGTGGCGATGATGGTGCCGGTATCGATACCGGGCGAATTCGTGAAGTTGCACAGCAGCGGGGGCTGATTGAGCCAGCGGTTGAACTGTCTGAGCGAGAGATAGAACGATTAATTCTAATCCAAGGCTTTTCGACAAGGGACGAAATCAGCCAGCTATCTGGCCGCGGTATCGGCATGGATGTTGTTCACCAGCAAATATTGCGATTGCAGGGAAACCTGGATATTCGCTCGCAGCAGGGGGCGGGAACCACGCTTGAACTCTCGATGCCTTCCAGCTCGTTGATGATTAAAACGCTGTTGGTTCGGGTAGGGAAACAGATCTACGCACTGGCCAGTCATGGTTTGGAGCAAAGCCTCATCTCGCTGGATGGAAGGTTGCACGACACGGCGGAAGGCATGAGATTCGAAACTCAGGGTGAGGATTTTCCTGCCTATGGATTGGAAGCGCTGCTGGGTGAACATGGCACGCCTTATGAGTCCGGCCAGGTACACCCTGTTTTGTTGGTGAATCTGGGGGCGGATGAAAAAGTAGCGATTATGGTGCGCGAAGTGATCGCTCACCGTGAGTTGGCTTTTAAGCCAATGGGCGATTATCTACCGGATATTCCCGGAATCCCGGGCATCACAATACTGGCGAATGGTGATACCGCACCGGTTATCGATCTGCCTGCGCGGATTCGATACAAGTCTGCGGATAATCAGAATCTCTTTACTCCGTTAGTCCTGAGCGACGATCAGGGTTTACCGAATCTGCTCGTGGTGGATGACTCGCTCAGCGCCCGAACGTCTCTTGCAACGCTTCTGCGTGATACCGGGTATGAAGTGAATACCGCCATCGATGGTTTAGATGCGATGAACCAGATTCGCAAGAAGCGTCCTGATCTGGTGCTGACCGATTTAGAGATGCCGCGGATGGGCGGGATGGAGCTGACCAGCATGATACGGGGAAGAGAGGAGATCGACAGTATTCCGGTGTTGATGATTACATCCAGAACCACTACCCGGCATCGGGCAGAAGCAACATCTGCCGGAGTAAACTCCTTCCTGACCAAGCCCTGGACAGAAAACATGTTGCTCGACAATGTGCGTACATTGCTGCAGCCCGAAAACCCAATCGCCTGAAGGTAATATTGGTATGTATTTAATAACAATAAGAAAATGTTTTTCAGGAGTTTTACTTTTGTTGCTCTGGGTTACAGGCCCGACTTATGCGGCGAATATTTCAACCGCAGCGGAGGTGGTTAATACGGCGGCTGAACAGCGGACATTAATCCAGGTGATGCTGAAGAACTATGTGCTTTCTGGGTTGGGAGTGCGCTCCCGTAAAGCTGATCAAGCACTGACTGAAGCGATAGCGCGCTTCGATCTGCAGCAGCAACAGCTCAACGCTGCAGTGACTGATTTTCAAGTGTTACACCAATTACAACTGGTGCAACAAAGCTGGGCGTTATTACAAGGTGAGTACAAACAGAAGCCAGATCGGGCCCGGTTAGCAGAGCTGTATACCCTGAATGAAAACACGCTTAAGCAGGGAACATTACTGTTAGAGGGTATGGTGAATCTGAGTAAGGGGGCGCAGATGTTAGAGCTGATGGGGCAACATGAACTGTTGTGTCAGCGGTTATCTGCATTGTATGGCATGATGGCTTGGGGAATGGGTGCTGAGATAGAGCCGGCTTATCGCGAAACTTATCAGGCGCTCGACTATAATCTGATTAAGCTGGAGTCCCTGCCGCACACGACTCCGTCAATAAGCCGGGGGTTAAAGAAGGCCCGGCAGCAGTTGGAACGTATCCGAAAAACAGCTGATGCCAGCAAAGATGCATTCGTTCCAGGCCTGGTTGATCGGTCGGTGGTCAGAATGGTAGAGCAGGCCAATCAAATGCAGGCGGAATATGTACAACTCGCCGGCTCATTAGATAGTGCGAACTAGCCCTAAGTATCCATAGTCAGAATCAGCTTGCCGCAAACGTGGCCACTTTGACTGAGTTCAAACGCTTCTGCTGCCTTTTCCAGCGGGAATGTTTCGGTAGTATGAAGTTGCAGTTGTTCATCAGCAACCAACGTTGCTATTTGACCGAGTTGATTAGCGGAGGGTTCACAAAGAATAGTTTCAACCCGGCGTCGTTGGGCCGCTCCTGCAGCAACGACCTGATCTTTTGTAACGGATGGTAATGTGACGATAACGCCATCAGTAGTCAGGCAGGGCAGAGCTTCGATCGCAGTTTCACC